>JAWSUX010000479.1:0-7122 GCA_033852215.1 Colwellia sp.
TCACCCACTAAAAGATAGTGTTGCAGGAAAAATGCAACGCGCATGCTGGGACGCTAAATTTAGAGCTGAGATATTGTTTGGTCAGAAATCAACCAAAGCATAATCCCGCCCTGACTATCAGCCCCTTTATTGATGGTTTATTCTCATTAATAGCGTAGAATTATCAGCCTATTGTCGTTTATCTCACTGTCTTAGTTATCTATGCGCTTTATTCACACCTCTGATTGGCATCTTGGCCAATACTTTTACGGTAAAAGTCGTGCTGTTGAACATCAACAATTTTTAAATTGGTTAATCGATCAAGCGAAAATTCATCAAGTTAATGCGATTATCGTGGCAGGTGATATTTTTGATACCTCAACACCGCCTAGTTATGCCAGAGAGATGTATTTCTCTTTTATCAGTCAGATGCAAACGCTCGATTGTCATTTAATTGTACTTGCTGGAAATCATGACTCTGTTGCTATGTTAGGGGAGTCTCAGTCGTTGTTAGCGAGTTTGTCTACGCGGGTTATTACTCATGTTAGCGCCACATACGCTAATTCAACAGAGCCTAGTTCAACGCAGGCTAGTTCAGCACACACTTCTCCAATAAACGATAAAACCAACGACGGTGTTTTTGCTTTAAAAGATAAAAACGATCAGGCGTTAGCCGTATTGTGTGCAATTCCCTTTATTCGACCTCGAGATGTGATAAAAAGCCGTGCAGGACAGTCAGCAAGTGAGAAACAAAAAGATTTACAGCAAGCCATAAGCGAGCATTATCAAGACTTGTATAGCCAAGCTAAATTTCTTGCAGATGATATTGAAAAACAGCAAGGTGAAGCCGTCCCTATTATCGCTACTGGTCATTTAACCGCGTTGGGTGTATCAATGACTGACGTGAAAAATGATGCCGTACGAGATATTTATATTGGCTCGTTAGAGGCTTTTCCCAGTAGTTCTTTTCCGCCAGCCGATTATATTGCTTTAGGGCACATACATCGTGCGCAAAAAGTTGCCAAAACAAACCATATTCGTTATTGCGGCTCGCCAATAGCATTGAGTTTTGATGAAGCAAAACAGGATAAACGTATTCTATTGGTTGATTTTAAACAAAGTGAATTGAATAGTGTTACCGATATCATCGTGCCTTGTTTTCAAAAGTTGATCATGGTTAAAACCTCACTTGTCGATTTAGCCTCAGATTTAAATAAAGTGGCTGATAACTTAGGTGATAGCTTAAATAAAAAATCAGATGAAAAGTTAACTAAAAAAACAAGTGAGCAGTTATCAAAAGCTGAACCACAAGGCATACCACCAAAACAAGTACAAAAAGCTTGGCTTGATATTGAAATAGAAAACAGTGAGCATTTAAATGATTTATCTCAACGGGTTAATGACTTAGTTGCCGAGTTACCGGTAGAAGTTTTATTGGTTAGGCGTAGTAAAAAAGCACGTCAGTTATTACAACAATCATCTAAAGCAAATAATGCCATGTTAAGTGAATTAACCTTGGATGAGGTATTTGACTCTCGCTTAAGTGAACTAAGTTGGCAAAATGAAGAAGAAATTGAGCGTAAACAGCGGTTGCAAGTTTTGTTTAAACAAACAGTCTCGCAGCTTGAAAATAAAGAGCAAAACTCATGAAAATTTTACGCTTACGTTTTGAAAATATTAATTCTCTTAAAGGGAGTTGGCAGTTAGATTTTACTCAAACGCCATTTGACAACAATGGCTTGTTCGCTATAACTGGTGCCACAGGTGCAGGTAAAACCACTATTCTTGATGCCATTTGTTTAGCGTTATATCACCAAACACCTAGATTAACTACTTCCAAAAAGCAAAATCAGTTAATGACAAGGCATACCGCACATTGCATGGCAGAAGTTGAGTTTGAAGTAAAAGGCCAAGCATATCGTGCTTTTTGGAGCCAAAAGCGTGCACGTAATAAACTCGATGGCAATTTACTTGAGCCAGTGGCAGAGCTGGCAAAGCTTGAAAGTACAGTTAATGACGGAGCTGCTAGTCAAGATACTATTAATCAAGAAGCTCTCAGCCAAAAAAATATCGATGAAACAACCTTATCTGAAGGCACTATCATCGCAGAAAAGCTTAAAACAGTACGCAGTGAAATTGCTGAAATAACGGGTTTAAATTTTTCACGTTTTACTAAGTCGATGATGTTGTCACAAGGGGAGTTTGCTGCTTTTTTAAATGCGCCAGCTAATGAACGAGCACAACTTTTAGAGCAGTTAACGGGTACTGAAATTTATGGCGCTATTTCACAGCAAGTTTTTGATAATCACCGCAGTGCCAGTGATGAACTCAAGTTATTACAAGCCCAAAGCCATGGGGTTGAATTATTAACTGACGAACAAGTGGATACTCTTGAACAGACGTTAGCAAAAATTTCTGAGCAAGAGCTTACCTTAGCTGCGCAATTGCAACAGGCACAAAAATCGAAAAGCTGGCATTTGGAATTTAGTGAAAACAAAAAAATGTTATCACAAGCGCAACAGCAATTATCGGGTGCAGAGCAACGTGAAATAGACAATAAAACTCAGTTGGCAAGTTTAGTGCGTTCAGCACCAGCAGAGCAATTACGGCGTTTTTTTGAGCAAAAAGCAACAAGTGATGAACAACATCAACAAGCGCTAACACAAGTTAATCAGTATGCGAACCAACAAGCACAAGCCGATGCTGAATGTGAAAAATCACAAGCAGCATTAAGTCAGCTACAGCAAATGCAAAATCAAGCTAAAATGCAGCGAAAAACACTTGAACAAGGTCTACATGAGAAAATAATACCGCTTGAAAGTACAATTAAGCATAAGCAACAGCAATTAAGTGATAGCCAAACGCACATTACCAAACAACGAGCTTTATTAAGCGCTACTGAAAAAACACTGACTAAACAGCAAGCTAATGTAAATACGTTTGAGCAACAAGTGACTGTGCAACTTGATGCCCTGCAACAAAACGAAGTGTTGGTAGGCATCGCTGATAAATTACCGCTATGGCGTAATCAAGTTACACAAATCGCACAAAGTGGTAGCGTGCTGACCAATTTAGCCAAGCAATCGAGCACCGCTCAGGTTACTCAGCAACAGTTTTTACAACAGCAGGTGCAGCAACAAGCACTCATTAGTGAAACTCTCATTGAACTTGAACAAGTAAAAGTGCAAATAGCTGCGTTTACAACGCAAGAGCAGCAGTTGCTTAAAAAACTTGATCCAGACGAGTTAAGTGCTGCCGGACAAATCCAAACACAGCAGGCATTAACCGATAATGTTGCACAACTGCAAAATCAAAAGGTATTGTTAAATCAAGCGTTGCAGCTTGCAATGCGTGTAATGTCACTGGTGACAGAGCAAAAAGAAATAACAGAACAACTTGCTCATAATACCCAAGCGCTGACTGAAAAAGAGCAGGCATTAACACAATTACGTCAGCATTTTTCAGTACAAAAACAGCAGCAAAAAGATCTGCAAATTTTAATTAGTCAACAGCAAACGATTATGGCGTTAAGTGAACATAGGGACAGGTTACAAGCAGATGAGGCTTGTCCTTTGTGTGGGGCAACAGAGCACCCCGCTATTGAGGCATACCAGCAGCTCAATGTTATTGATAACAATGAGCATCAGCAGCGATTAGAGCTGATTAATGCTGAGTTAGAGCGCTTAGAATCACAGGGTAAAGCACTGAATATTGAACAGGCTAATGTGAGTGCACAATTACAGGTAGCACAAACACGACAACAAGCAATTCAAACAGAGCAAGATGAACTGTGCCAAAACTGGGGATGTTTAGATTGGCATCAAGTAAGTTGCCAAAAAGAGTTAGCAAACTTACCGCTTGTTGATGCGACAACGGTAGATAAAATCAACCAGCAATTATCGACTGATTCAGCGCAATTAGCTGATATTCAATTATTACAACAACAGTTGCAACTTATCGCTCAAAATCAGCAGGGCAGTCATGAGCAATATAGTGCGTTAGAAAAACAACAAGCAAGTTTGCAAAGTCAGCTTAGGTTAGTGAATGAACAATTAAGTCATCAACAAAATGTTATTACTCAGTTTGAAAATGAATCAATACAGCAGAAAAAACAATTAGCCGATTTACAGCAGCAATTAATCGATGATATTTGCCAAGCGGGCATCACCTTGCCTGTAAGCGAAAATATAAGTGATGCTGTAGCGAGTAACTCGGTAGTTACCGCGATTGAATGGCATGCATTTGAGTTAGATAACTTTATTATTACTGAACAATGGTTAGATCAGCTAATGCAGCAGGTGAAAGTCTATCAGCAATTACAAAGTGATCTGCAAGTATCGCAAAGCGCATTGACTCAGCATCAGCAAAACGTGGTACTTACGAATAGCCAATTACATCAGCAACAAGTACATTGGCAACAATTAAATCAGCAAGATAAACAACTTAACCTTGAGGTAAGTACACAGCTTAGGTTACGCGATA
The DNA here is from genome assembly GCA_033852215.1 of Colwellia sp. Taxonomy (GTDB): domain Bacteria; phylum Pseudomonadota; class Gammaproteobacteria; order Enterobacterales; family Alteromonadaceae; genus Colwellia. The sequence continues at coordinate 4,462 of JAWSUX010000479.1, forward strand.
CCTTTTTTATTGATCTCGGTATCGTTAATAAAAAAGAGCAAGATACGGTTTTAATAAAAGAAACAATTGATGCTCAGCGAGTATTCGATCATGAGCAACTTAGTCAAATAACAGCACAGCACAATATTTTTAGCGCAGAGCAACAGAGAGTTTTAGGTCAATTGTCAACAGCTAAAGTACAATTGAATGAGCTAGAAACAAGAGTATCAGTCGCGCAAACCAAGTGGTTGGAAAAACTTGAAAATAGCGAATTTGTTGATGAAAACGACTTTCTTAATGCTTTGTTGAACGTAGAACAACGTCAGCAATTACAACAGTTATTTGATGAAATAAATCAGTGTAAAAACCAAGCACAAACGTTAATTACACAAGCTAATAATCGACTTGTTGATTTAGACATAAGCAAAAAAGCACTTGAGCTAAGCGGTATTGAATTTCTTATGCAGCGGCAAGCTGAGTTGAAACCAGAAGGCTTAGTAACATTAGCTATAGTACCATCAGACTTAGCACCAGTAAATTTCCCCGTAGACTTGGCGCAAATTAATTTAATACAAATAGAAGCAGCCATAGAAAGCATTAATCAGCAGTTAAAGCAGCAACAGTTACAAATAGGGCAGTTAACGCAGCAAGTTAAACAAGATCAAAATAATAAAACCATGCAACAAAGTTTGTTGATAAAAATTAGTCAAACACAACGTTCGTTAGATGATTTAAGCCATTTAAATGCACTGATAGGCTCTGCCGATGGTGCTAAGTTTAGGCGGTTTGCTCAAGGGTTAACACTGGCGAACCTTGTGCACCTTGCTAATACTCGATTAGAACGGCTCTATGGACGATATCAGCTGCAATGTCAGCAGTCTGACTCGTTAGCGCTAGAGGTATTGGACACTTGGCAAGGAGATAACGCAAGAGATGTTAAAACCTTATCAGGCGGAGAAAGTTTTTTAATTAGCCTCGCACTGGCTTTAGCCTTGTCAGATTTGGTGAGTAGCAAAACCAGTATTGACTCCCTGTTTTTAGATGAGGGCTTTGGCACGCTTGACAATGACACCTTAGAAATAGCACTTGATGCATTAGATAACCTTAATGCAAGCGGAAAAATGATTGGTGTAATTAGTCATGTCGATGCGCTTAAAGAACGTATTTCTGTGCAAATTAAAGTGAAAAAACTTAGCGGGTTAGGTGTTAGTCGTTTAGATAAACAATTTGAATTTATAACTGAGTGAGCCAGTACTTAGTGGTTAAATGTTTATTTATCAAGTGTTTAGTTGTTAAAGTAAAAATACAATAAATAGAATAAGTGTCCAAGCAGGATATATATTAGCGACGAAAGTTAGTTAAAACTAACCACTGAATTTGAAAATATATTTACCAGAGCTGTAGATACCGCTGAGCACTTATGTGAATTTTTCGAACATACCGTTCATATAGGAGGTGAATGTCAATATTATTGGTAACCTCAAGTATTATGCGCAGTAATAAATATTAACTATTGATTGTTATTAATTAGTAAATTTGACCTTTTAATTCTAGTTGAGTTAGATATAAACGCATCTCAAATTCTAACTGATGGTAGTCTGGTAGCATATGTTGGCACAATTGGTAAAATACTTTATCGTGTGGCTTGATCCTGATGTGAGCTAACTCATGAACAACGATCATTTCTAAGAATACTTCAGGTACCGTTTTGAAAATATCACTAATTCGTATCTCATTTTTACTTTTTAACTTATTTCCCTGAACTCTTGAAATAAACGTATGCAAGCCCAAAGCATTATTTACAACATGTATTTTTTTATCGTAAATAATTTTACTTAATGGGGAGGACTTTCGTAAATGAGTATTCTTTAAATTCATGACATATTCACGAAGCATTTTATCGTTGTTAATATTATGTACTTTGGGATGTTTCTTAAGTAAAAAATGGCCTAATGTATCTTGTTCGATCATGTTTCTGATTTGATCTTGTACTTCAATTGAATATGAAGATAAATACTTTAATGGAGCTGATTTAACTTTTGAAGATGGCATTTTTAAGCTTAGATAATCGAATAAAGAAAATTGTACCTTACTTACTTTTATTCTGATAGTGATAAAATTTCAAGTCGAAAATACAAAGAAAGCATACTTTTGTTTTTTTGATAAGTTATATAATTAGCGGTGTTGACCTACCTACTATCGCTATACATATGTTGACAACATTTAGCCAATAATCGGTTGTTAGGAATAGTTATGCTCTTTTTCTTTTAAGTGCGCTAATTCATGAACAACAATCATAGATAAGAATGGCTCGGGTGACTTTTTAAATAAACAGCCGATACGAATTTCGTTTTTGCTTTTTAATTTGCTGCCTTGCACACGAGATACTTAGGTATGCAAACCTAACGCATTGTTGATTACATGAATTTTATCATCAAATTTTATTTGGCTTAATGGAGATGATTTTTTTAAATATTGATTTTTAATGTCCATAACGTAACCACGTAAACTTTTATCGTTAGTAACATCATGAACGCTTGGGTATTTATTGTGTAAATATTTTTCCAAGGTGTTTTTATCAAGCATTTGTTGTATTTGATTTTTTACTGCAGGCGAATAGGCTGACAGGTATTTTAAAGGGATTGACATAAAAAGTGATATACCCCCTGTGTCAGGATTGTT
>JAWSUX010000480.1:0-3112 GCA_033852215.1 Colwellia sp.
ATTTTAATGCGATTGCCCTGACGGCTCTACTTTGTTCATGCTTTTACCTATGCGAAAGCTTCTTAATTTACTATTACTACTATCTAAAATAATATTTTCAATAATCGGCTTAACCTCACGGCGACCACCAGTAAAAAAATTAAAAATGAGGTACATTGCCCATAATTGCACCAATATTGCAATCAATGGAATAAGAATATCTTCACTCAAAATAGTATCCCTTTTTAGTAGGTTGTTTTTTCATGTTTATGCATCGAGCTGCTTAACCAACTGCCCGTGCCTTTACCAAAATCATGAATATGCAGGCTAATCGTATCTTCTGCCCAGACATTAGGCTGTTCAAGCTCGCCCTGTTCATCACGGGTACCAAGAGGTAAACGTAGTTCCTGTTTTGATGTTGGGGTAATGGTAGCACCTTTGCCTTTAGGGTAGCTACGGTAACGCATGCGTACATCTAATTTTTCACATTGATATTCATCAAAATACGGATATAGACATTTTTCATGAAAAGATAACTGAAAGCCGGTATTACCTTGATTTAAGGTTATATTAACACCATCCCAAAACACATCTTGCGCGGTTTTTACCACTCCTTCTTTGGCACTGGCATTTAACACGTGCCATTTGTTAGTGGTTGAGCTCGGACGAATCGCAATTTCCATGGCAATATTTTCGCTGCCATTCCCAGGCATATGACCGGGAATTTGCACGTTAAAATGGCCAAATTCAATTTCACCTTCGCGCCCTTGTTTATTATGCCCATAAATATTTATTTTAGAGACTTTACCGATAACGATAGGAGCAAAAAGAAGCTGATATAAATCATGCAGTGCATAGTCGGGCTGCTCCTGCCAACAGTAATACGGATTATCTCCTATCCAGTCTTTATCACCGCCGCCATACGGTTCATCCCCCCATGGGCTAGCACGTAACCAAGCTTCTAACGGCTCATCTTTAAAAATATAATAAATAGCATAACCAATAAAAACCACCAACAGACCTGCTATGCCTAACTTACTGAGCGGATTAAGCAGTACACCTCTGCCAATACTGATTAAAATGGTCGGCAGGGTTTCAGCGGCGGTCATAATAAAGCCAGCAGTGGCTACCGCTAAGCCAGTGGCAGCGCCAGCATCTCCGCGTTTAAAAGCGTAATAACAATCAATCCCTGCGGTCGCAGCACTATAGACAGAGGCCAATAAATTGGCTCTTGCTGTATATTTAATTAAGTCCGCTTTAAAGGCGAATTTTACGCCATATTTTTTGATAGCTACCGCTTCGGTATAATTTTTAACATAACGATTATATAAGCGGTATTGCCTGTTACTGGGTAGGCCTGATTGCATTTCATGCATCGCAGTAAAAACAGTCAGTAAAAACAGTCAGTAAAATAGCGGCAAGATCTGTAGTTGCTCCCACAATATCAACTAAAGTACGATTCCAACCTAACTTATATTGGCTAGCAGCCTGAGTGAAGTTCATCAGCTCAAACACCGCAATGACACCAAGTAACCCACCGAGTCCTTTCTTTAAACCTTGCGGGGTAATAGTTTCAGGAATTTTTAAATCAACCCACTTTTGCAGTTGTTTTTGTTTACTGTCTAAATTTTTAAGCAATGCTTGGTCGTTCAATAGTTCAGCGGCTACATTATCTACTGCGGTTAGTTTTCCCTTTACATTCCCTTTAGTCGCATTAACCTCGGCCTCTGCTCTCAGGTCATTCCCTTCTACTTTAATTAAGTACGCATGAATACGCGTTAAGCTGTTTAGCTCACTCATTTTACCTGCGCTATCTATTTGACTGGTTAAATGTTTCAGCCGTTTGTTTAAGTGCAGTAGATCTTCTAATGCTAACTTTCCTGTACTGCCATTGTGGAACTTAACGTTTTTTACCCGTTTACTGTGCGCCCTAATAGTTTGGTTAAGCTCTAGTACTAACTTCTCTGCTGCGCGTTTACGCGCTGTTGGGTCAAGTGGTAAAAAACCTTCCGGAAAATTTCCATTAAAATAATCGCTTGCTAACATTTCCACTTGTTGAATTTGACCAGGGTGGGCAATATCGACTAGGCGTAACGCAGGTTGTAATACATGCGCTTTGGCATCAATAAATCTCGCGTGTGGATATTTAACCCACCGATTATTCACTTTGGCATAGGCACTAATGTTATTCTGTGCTTTTAATACCGATTTTTTCGCTTTAGCGAATTTTTTCTGCTGCGCTGCTAAATTATTTTTCTCGGTTGCTATTTCAGCTTCCATCTGCTGCTTCGTTCGTGCTAAATCAGCAGTGCTTAATGATGAAGTATCTTTAAGTAATTTTTGATACTTAACCTCAGCTACAGTTACTGACTGTTCTGCTTTTTTTAACGCTAACCCAGCAGTTTTTGCTTTTAATTGGCTGTCTTTTACTTGTTTTTCTGCGATCGCAACATCAGCTTCTACCGCTTTTTTTTGTTTCCCTAAGGATTCACCCGAGCCTCCACCGTATTCAGACAGCTGATAAGCAGCGTCTGGGATTTGAAAGTGCCCTGCTGCTAGTCCTAATAATACGTGTGATAAACGACGCCCTAGCTGAGACACTTCACTGCCCGTCAGGCTTTCTTCCTCTTGTAATAGTTTAATTATTTTTTGACCATAAAAATCAGACGAAAAGGGGGTTTCTTCGCCTAATTCATAATCTGTTAGCTTAACCCCCTTTGATTTAGGGAATAGCATTTTACACAATTTATTGTCAGGCTTTTGCGGATGCTGGCCAACGCATTCTAATAGGTAGTCATGCCCTTGGTGCTGCTCACTGAGTTCAGCCCATTTTTCTTCATCGGTGACCAAAAAGGCAAATTGATTGGCAGGGTGGGCTTTTAAGTTGGTCGCGATGCCAAAAATGTATTGTTAATTTTCGCCATTTAAAATCAACAATAACAAAGGAACTGCTACCAAACATCCTCTCGATTAACTTGAATATCATCAGCGTCAAGGTATTGCTTCATCACCTCTGGAAAAGGTGCAGTTAACAACGCATTTTTATCAATGCTGTAATAGTATTCTATGCTTTTGTGAAGATTGGGATTTACGGGAGAATTTATGTCCATAAACTCTAAATACCCTGCCCAAC
>JAWSUX010000481.1:0-3670 GCA_033852215.1 Colwellia sp.
TGAATGGTGATGGGTATATATTGTGATATGGTTAAAATGTAAGTGTTTGTAACGTAATAGATAAATAACTTCCCAACGGATTGAACAGTAAGTCCGTTGAGTATAAGTCAACACCGTAAGGATAGATTATGGGATTAGAGCTCATTGATGGCTTGCTTAACCTGTCAGGGTTTTATGCTATTAGCTGTGGTATTATTGTTTTATTTATAGGTCGAAGAATAAACGACAGAGTTAATATATTAAAGGAGTTCAGTATCCCTGATCCCGTTTCAGGTGGTATTTTATTTTCAGTTTTATTTTCGTTAATTTATTTAATAACTGATGTACAAATAACCTTTGATTTAAGAGCAAGGGATATTTTACTTATCTATTTTTTCTCTACCATTGGAATTAATTCTAACCTTAAAGACTTATTAAAAGGGGGGAAACCGTTAATTATCTTGTTGGCTATTACCATAGGCTACATGGCTATACAAAATATAACCGGTATTACCATGGCAAAATTATTTGGCATGGACGCAGCCGTGGGAATGCTGGGTGGTTCAGTGTCATTAATTGGAGGGCATGGTACTGCTATTGCTTGGTCTCCTAAAATAAGCGAACAATTTGGCGTAAGTAGCGCAATGGAAATAGGCCTTGCCTGTGCTACATTCGGATTAATCTTAGCGAGTATAATGGGTGGGCCGATCGCTAAATACCTCATTACACGGTATGACTTAAAACCTGAAAACAAGGAGCCGATGGATGTCGGCGTTCAAGAAAATAAACCAGAACCAAGAATTACTTCATCGGATTTTTTAGATGCAGTGCTGGCTATCCATATCTGTGGTTTTTTTGGGGTGATTTTAAACTCAATGTTTTCTGAGTTAGGCCTAGATTTACCACTCTTTGTAACTTGTCTATTTGCAGGTATTATTATCACCAACATAATCCCGACTAATTTCCCCCGCCTAACGGGCACCAAATGGCCTAGTAGAACCCAAGCAGTTGCATTAATAGCAGATATGTCACTAGGCACCTTTTTGGCGATGTCATTAATGAGTATGAACCTTGTTGTTTTAGTTGATTTAGCGGGTCCTATTTTCGGTATTTTAGCTGCACAATTTGTTATTGCAGTATTAATAAATATATTTGTTGTATTTCGGGTAATGGGTAAAAACTATGATGCTGCGGTTATTTGTTCTGGCTTTGGTGGAATATCTCTAGGTTCTACACCTACAGCTATGGCAAACATGTCAGCGGTCTCTCAACGTTACGGAAATTCACATTTGGCGTTCATTATTGTGCCACTGGTATGTGCATTCTTTATTGATTTAGCCAATGCATTGATGATCCCATACTTTCTAAGTAATTTTTAGGGTATATAGCTAGGGTACCATTGGTAATCATAAGGACAGCTGTCAATGACAGGCGCTAAGTATTTAGATGTCGGCCCTGTTCAGGGAAGGCCAGATACAGTTAAAAATACTCAATATGAATATTTCAGCATGTCAATAAAGAGTCAGGTACAAGGCATAGATTGAAGAGAATAGTTATTCTATTGTCTAAATCAATATCGCCGTAGATGACTTTTTATCGCCTTGACCTGCTTTCCTCGCTCGGTTCTGAAACTGCATCTTGGGGTATGATGGGTATATCACCTTATTTCGTCCTAATTCGCCAGTATCGAGCGAATCTCGGTTTACCCGCCATCGTAATGCCATTGTATTTATAGGTTATCATTGAACCTATAGCTGGCGGATTAGCACGTTCACTGTCAGTAAAACCTGAGCCTATTTTAAAAATAATACCTTGGTTGTTCTTTACTTTAATAGAGCCAAGCACCTGTTGATATTTACCTTTGCCTTTTATATGTTCAATAACAATAGCTTCGGCGTCTTGATTTTTTTTTAACTTGAGCAGGTTTGTTGTTCTTCCTACGTGATAATGAGCACTGGCAAAATGTAACATCAAACCTTCACCTTTATTATTCATGACTTGCTCAAGTTTGGCCTCTAATTCACTGAGGCTTTTTACTTTAAATTGTTTGATTATTTGTAGATAGGGGGAGGGCGTTTTCATGAGAATATCTTGCATCTGTTTTATTCGTGCAGAAAAATTGCCATGTTGTTGGGGTAAATCAAACATCATAAAGCGAACTTTTTCCCAACATGTGCCCGCAGTTTTTTTACGTACACAGGACATTAGCGGCTGAAAATTATTGCGTGATATCCATAACTCGCCATCGATAGGAGTGTTAGGCCAACCTTGAGTAAACCATATGGGACTATTAATAACATTGCCTTGTCGGGTGAGTAATTGCTTACCATTCCAGTAACCTCTCATGCCATCAAGCTTCTCTGAAATATAATATTGCTTAATATCTCTATTGGTATTTTTGTCTTTTTGATAATTTAGGCCCTGCTGAATCGCAGGTTTTTGATAAAAAAATGCATGTGATTGGTCGCTGATGAAGAAAGTGAGGATTAATATTAAGGCAATTTTGACCCTCATGATAAACATCCGTGTTTATTTCATTTGCCCTTAATACTAGTCTATATTTGAAGCAATGGAGTTACTTTAAATGGTTAGCATGGAGCTGCTAGTATGAAAATCATGTCGTCGTATTCATCTTTTTTAATGCGCTTTTTACTTAGTTTTTTGATTTTTTCTTTGTTTATTTTTCCAGTGCAGGCAAAAAAGCGTTGTAAACCTTTATTGGAAAAACTTCATAATGTTCAAGCGATGCAACGTAGTGGTTACTCATTAAAACGTGGTCAAAGTTTGCGAGCAAAAGAGGATAAAGCCAGAGATAAATGGTGGCAATGTGAGCATAGCTCTCGTTATGCGAAGGCTAGCAGTAAGAAAGGCAAGAAAAAAACTGGTAAGAAAAAAGGAAAAAATAAGCGTAAAAAAGTCGCGGTAAATAAACATAACCGATTATATCTAGCTAAAAGAGATATTTCAGCCCCCTTTAGTGATAGTGGCGCTATTGTTATAAAGTCTAAGTTTCAAGGAGATAAAAAATTTGCTTGGTTAGCATTTTATCAGCAACCTAGTAGATGCCAGCGGCCAAAGAGTTTGACCGTTTTTGCCGCTTGTAGTGAGGATAAACAAGCACAGCAGTCAATCTTTGAACAACAATATGATAAGTGATATTGCTGCAAAATTTCAGCTGAATTAACCTCTATATTTAACCTAAGTAATCCGTTTTGCTTTGGCGATATAATGCTACCATCGCATCAACTGATTCTTGTTCATATTCACGTATGCCACTAAGTAACATGTGTTTTTTACCATGACCAACAACTTCACCCTCGCTAAGTAAGTCAAACTCTAACCAAGCATCGCCACGTTTTCCTTCAATGGTTAAACTGGTTTGCGCTAATTGTAATGAGAGTGAGGTGATATCAAGACGTTGTAGGCTTATTTCCATACACTGATACATGATCATTGGACGTGCGGGATTAATCATTACGTTTTTATCAGCCATTAATTTCACTAAAATATCAGGAAAAGTATGTCCTGAGAAGTCAACATAGGCTTTGGTTAGGGCGTTAATTAACGCTGGGTTTTCAGTTTTTTCACCATTCGCATGCACGGTTAGATAGGTTTTATCTTTTTTATCTTTGATGTCAAAAGTATCGTTAATTGTCTGTGGGAAAGTTAATTCAATGCCGTCATTAACCAT
>JAWSUX010000482.1:0-2937 GCA_033852215.1 Colwellia sp.
AACTGTCTTGAAAAACACCGTATATAAGTATTTATTAAGACGAAATGACATTATACGTGACTTTCATAATACTGCTAATTTGTTAAAATGCCCACATTACACATTACACATTACACATTACTAGCACAGATAAAAGAATACATAAATTATATAACGAAACCAGAAGAGAACAATATGAATCCAATTATTGAAGTTTTACAGCAAGCAAACGTAAGTCAAGAAAAAATAGCCGAGGTATTTGAAGCGTTAACGCAAAACCCAATAATGGCAATGGCCGTTATTCAAAGTTTAGGTATTCCAAGCGATAAGCTGCAAGCAATTATGGGCTTGGTTATGACCAATCCAGGCTTAATTGAAGAAGCGGTTAACGAGCTAGGTTTGGATTTTTCTAAAGTAGAAGAAGCAAAAGCAAAATTAACTCAAGCTAAGCAAGGCGAATAATTGATGAGTTATTCTATTGCGCAATTATTAACGAAAATAGCTGAACAGAGTGAAACAGTTGAATTTACTGAAGTCATGCAAGTCATTTTAGATAATTATCAATATACGCCAACTCGCTTTACTAATGGTGAACTGATTAACGAAACGGGCACAAACGAAGGTTCATGTAAGTTGTTTGCATTTGCCCAATTACAAGGTTTGCCTGAGTCGAAAACATTGGCGTGTTTTGGTATTTATTATCGAGATGATGTTTTACAAAACCCTGAAGGGCATGATCACGGTAACATTCGTAACTTTATGCTTACCGGTTGGGGTGGTATTGCTTTTGATGGCACAGCTTTGACAGCTAACAATTAATTATTGATAACCGCTATAGCAATAGTAGCGATACTATTAATGGTATTTTAATTAAACAGCTATTTTATTTTTAGCGATAAAGTGAGTGAAATGTGCGATATATCAAAGTAAATAATGACCAAGTAAAATCGTTAAGCTTTGAGCAAACAGACAAACCACTGATTGCTGCAGATGAATGTTTAATTAAAGTGGCCGCTATTGGTATTAATAGGGCTGATTTATTGCAAAGGGCAGGTAAGTATCCTGCGCCTTTAGGTGAATCTGAAATACTGGGTTTAGAGGTTTGTGGTGAGATAATATCTTGTGGTTCTGATGTTAATACATCCATTACGAGGCAATACCAACAATGGCAACAATGGCAACAAGGAGATACTGTTTTTGCCTTGGTCGCGGGTGGCGGTTACGCTGAATATGTTAAAGTGAAAGCGGCTCAATTGTTTAAACTGCCTACGGGTTTTAGTATTGCAGAAGGTGCTGCTTGTGCGGAAGCCTTTTTAACTGCGTATCAAAGCTTGTTTACCCTTGCTAATTTACCGCCAGAATCCCAAGTCTTAATTCATGCAGGTGCAAGTGGTATTGGCACCGCAGCTATTCAACTAGCAAAAGCTAAACAATGTCGTGTTGTCGTAACTGTGGGTAGCAATGAAAAAACAGAAGCTTGTTTAGCGCTAGGCGCTGATGATGTTATAAATTATCATGACACTGATTTTGTTGCGTGGTCAAAAAAACACATTCCTGCAGGTTTTGATGTCATTGTTGATGTCGTGGCAGGGCAGTATTTAACACGTAATATCAAGGTTACAGCGTTAGATGGCCATATCGTTATATTATCTATGCTCGGTGGACGTTTTAGTGAGCCTGTTGATATGGCTAAGTTGTTGGCTAAACGCATTACAATTTCTGCCTCAACGTTACGTAATCGTAGCGATAGTTATAAAGCTAAATTAGTGATTGATTTTATGGCAGACTTCTATCATTTATTAACTTTAGGTACGATAAAGCCCGTTATTGATAGTGTGTATTCCTGGACTGATGTTGAGTTGGCGCATGCCAAAATGGTGGCCAATAAAAACATTGGCAAACTCGTTTTAACCGTTGATTAAACTTTACTTATTTTTGATTCTTCTAGATGTGTTTTATCGACGAAAGAGTTTCGTCGGCGAATAAGTGAATTTTTACCATCACGTTACCTGAAATTGTCGCTAGCTTGGATAGTTAGATTAATGATAATTTTCAGATTTTAAAAACCACGCTGTGAAGGGTGACTAGTATATACCGTGCATTATTAGATAGTTACACTAAGCCCCACCAATTGCGCATTCTCAAAATAAAGTATATTATTACCCGTCAAAAATAATAGGATTTGTTGATAAAAGGAACTTAAAATGCAACTAACCATTGAACGAATCGATATTAAAGATATAGATTATGAAGGCTTTGTTGAAAAATATCTCACCTTAGAAAAACCAGTTATTATTTCTGGCGTTAAAAATTTCGACCCAAAGGCGTTAACTCCTCAATATATCAAACAAACATTTGCTAAAAATGAGCTACGTAGTGCTGGTTGGTTTGATTCAGAATTACCTGAAAATGGCGATAAAGTAAAAGTACCTGACTTAGTTAACCAAGTTATGGCACGCGAAGATATGTCATTGCGAAAACGTCCAATGAGAGTGTTTATGCAACCTAAAGGGCATAGAACGTTGCCGCATTATGATGGTAATAGTCTGCATGGTTTCAACTTACAAATAACAGGCGAAAAAAAGTGGATCCTTAGCTCGCCCAATACACCATTACCAACCGTTCCATTTATGTTTGTTGGTATGGTTAACAGGGATTTTAAAGTAACCAGTGACCGGCATGACTATTATGAACTTACAACTAAAGCTGGAGACTTATTATTTCTTCCTCGCTATTGGTTCCATGAGGTGTATTCAATTGGCAAAGTGAATTTAAATATGAACTGGGTATGCACACCAGTTTCACCTTCCGTTGATAGCAAATTAGGTCGAAGAGAGTGTGAATTATTAAAGGTACGTTCTGTCTTTGGTTTCATGAATAAACTGTTCCCTGATAAATTTTCTGAATATGGCGGTCAAGGCAAAGTTATTACCGATAGCTATATAAAAAACATCAGTT
>JAWSUX010000074.1:0-5263 GCA_033852215.1 Colwellia sp.
CGGTTTATAAGGTGCTTACTATTTAACGACTGTTTTCTTGCTTGGTAATTTTTTGATTGATGCTTTCTTTCTTGATGATTTTGATAATTATTACGTGTTTTTTTTGAATTACGGTTATCTTTTCTTATCGTTTTATTATGTTTTATTACTTTATTCGCTTGGTCATGCTTAGGTGATTTTACCCACGTTGATTTTTTTACTTTCTCCCGTATTACCCTGCTTCTCGATAATTGAGTATGATGTTTTTTCGCTTTAAAGTGTTTATTTAGCTTCTTATTCTTATAAACAACTCCGCGTCGATGTTGTGGTTTATGCTGCCAGCGTTTAGTAGCCGTGCTAGAAACTAACTTAGTTCTATTACTATATGGCAAAGTATTATAACGATGGTGACCATAATACAGCTTATTATGATGATTAATTACCACCACGTGTCGCTTATGCCAGTGAAAAGCACCAAAAAATAATTTCTGATGAATATGAACAGCAGATTGCCAGTAAAACGTTTTATTATATGGTGAGTTATAATAAGAAGAATGCGCAGTATAATAGTGACGAGGAATTGACCAATATACTGGCGGATAATGAGACCAGTGCCAATTACCATAAACGACTCTAGAATCATAATAAGGTACATAAATTATCTGAGCTTGTTGCGACTCAATAATAATATCATTCCCTTCATAACTCACTGAGCTGCTGGCCATTTTAGCCAAACTACCCGCCTGCCTTGCTTGTTTACGTAATTGCTGAATACTCGAAAGTACTTGCGATTCATTGCTTAGAAATGCTTCACCAAGTTGCTGCGTCCAATCTAAATCATCACTTAATCGTTGCATCACATTAGGAAAAACCATAAGCGCTTTAACACTAGCATCCCAATTTTTCTCATTAACGTCATATTGCAGTTTATCTGCTAAACGCTCTGCTGATAGTTCGTCATGTTTATCCAACCAACGTTGTGCTTGCACTAGTTCAAGTGGGTAAGTTGATGCGATTAAAATGTGCGTAAGTAAGGTATCAGGGTAAAGTGCGATAGGCGCGAGTATTTGCGCTAACTGTGCTTCACTATATTGGCGTTGTTGCTCATTGCCTGCGGTTAACGGCTCACTGTACTGTGCTTGGCTTTTTACTATTGAAAACAACAAAATCATCGGGATTATTATATATTTCATAAGATTTTTCACCCTAGTTAGTAGACTTGGTATTTTTCTATACTACAAGTAACTAACTGAACGAAAGCTGAACGTTAATTATTTATCGGTGTACTAATGAATAAAACGCCATTTTATCGTATCTTGAATTCAGGTATCAATACCGAAAGTTAAAGTTAATATTTTCCCTAAAACCTTAACGTGAATTCTGCACCACCAAGTTGTTTTGACTGACCAATACTTAACGTTCCTTGATAACTGCTTACTAAATCACGAACGATGGCAAGTCCGATACCGTGGCCTTGTTGATAGGTGTCTGCACGTATTCCTCGCTGTAAAACCTGTGTTTTTTCATCATCGCTAAGACCTGATCCATCATCAGCTACGGTGATGATTAAACTTTGCTTAGAAATTTTTATATCAACTAAAACATTTACTTTAGCTGCTTTACAAGCGTTATCGAGCAAATTGCCTAGTAATTCTAATAAATCAGCTTCATCGCCTTTAAATATCGCATTGTTAACATTTTGTTCATTATTATTTCTAATAAACGTTAAACCTTTATCATGATAAATCTTAGCTAAACTATTAAGTAATTTGGTTAATACTTCATCAACGTTTACACCTAAATGCCAAGAAGATTCGCCTGCACTTTGCGCACGTTTTAATTGGTGTTCAATAATTTTATTAATAATAGTTAACTGCTCTTGTGATCCTTGAGTCAACTCACTTTGGCTTTGTATTACCGCCAAAGGTGTCTTTAAACTGTGTGCTAAATCGGCTAACGCATTACGATAACGTTTGCGTTGCCCTTGCTCTGTGGCCAACAATAAGTTTAGTTGATTGGTAACTTGAGTAAGCTCAACTGGGTAAGTTTTTTGTAAACAATCCAAGTTACCTTGTTCTACTTTTTGTAACTCTACTTTAAGCTCTCGCAAAGGTTTTAGTGTCCAAAGCAGCCAAAAAACTTGTACAACGACAAGTAACATCATCAAAACCAATAACCAAAGCCAGAGCTGCTGTTGAAATTGTTTTATCAATTGTTCAAAATCAGTCAAACTTTTAATAATATGAATGGTTATCGGAAATTCAGTACTCTCGTTGTTAATGTACGTAGTAAAACTGACCGTATAGCTATAAACAAAATGATTGTCTTTCTCTAACGAATTGTTTTCCTCTAATTGAGAGTTTTCTAGTGGTATACGCGCAAAGTTAATTTCGCCAATATTAGGGCTAACTAGCTTTTCAGGTGTATTTATTCCCAATAAAGAATGTGAATGCCACAGTGTATTATTCTTAAACGAATTTCGCTCAGTCGAAGGTGTTTCCGTTAATTGTTTAGTTAAATAAGTACGCTGAGAAATGGTGGCATATAAACCTGATTGAGCAACATTAAACTGATTTTCTAATAATTGCTCTGGCATTAACAGTTGACCATTTTCTACTTCAGCAACTGCTAAAATGGCATAACTGTATGCACTTAACTCCCTTTTTATTGACTGAGTTAATTTTTGCTCGAACGCATTACTGAGGGTGAAACCAATAAGGGGTAAAACAAGTAAGATCATTAACCCCGCACTGAGCATTAAGCGGAACTTTAATGAGTTAATCATAATAAAGTACCGTTAAGAGAAATCTTAATCTAAAAACAGAAATAAGCATTAGTTGGTAAAGACTTTAAGCTGATAACCAGCGCCGCGATGTGTTTCAATAAAATTATACTGACTTCTTGGGTCTAACTTTTTCCGTAATCGACGAATAAAAACTTCAATAACATTTGAGTCTAAATCAAAGTCTTGATCATAAATGTGCTCTGTTAATTCAGTTTTAGATTTAACTTCACCTTGGTGCAGCATTAAATATTCGAGCAAACGGTATTCAGAATGACTTAAAGCAATAACATTATTATTAACAAGTACCTGTAAGCTGGCAGTATTAATTGATAACACACCATTTTGAATCAGAGGACTAGCTTGCCCAACAGAACGGCGAATAAGTGCATTTAAGCGGGCGAGTAACTCTTCAGTTTGAAAGGGTTTACTTAAATAGTCATCAGCCCCCGCATCAAGGCCTGAAACTTTATCTTGCCAATGATCACGCGCTGTTAAGACTAAAATAGGATAGCTTATCTTTTTTTGTCTAAGACTTCGAATCACACTAATGCCATCAATACGTGGTAAGCCAATATCAATAATAGCTGCATCGTAATTATATTCTTCACCTTGAAAAAGGCCATCTTCGCCATCACTAGCAACGTCAACAGAATAACCTGCGTTAACCAAGCTCATTTTAAGGTTGTTTTGTAAAGCTAAGTCATCTTCAACTAACAATAAGCGCATAACTTAATTCCTCGTTAATCGACCTGTTTTGGCATTAACTAAAACGGACACCACGTGACCATCTTTTCTAACCACCTTAACGCGATAACTTAATTGATTTTTTATTTTGCTTTTACTGACCTTGAGCACTTTACCGCCAAAGCGATTTTTGACCAATTGCGCAGCTTGCTGTGAGCTTTTCACACGTAAATCACTTTGACTTACGTTGCTTTTATGATTATCAGCAAAAACAAAATTTATGTGAGAAATAGATACAACAATGGCCAAACAAAGAAATAAAATCAGCTTCATTGACACGCCCCTACAAAAAATGACTATTAAGCTAGTGTAAAAGATCAACTAACGTAAAGAAACCGCCACGCTGTCATTTAACAGCTAATTCCCCCTAATTTTCATATTAAATTCACACTCACATTTAAAGTACGCTAACAAGAATGAACATAAGCTGAACAGTTAATAAACTTCTTTTGTTTTGAACGCTAAAATTCAAAAGGTGTACAAGGTATGTTCAGGCGATGTTCAGCTTCATTTTGTTTAACTAATAACACGCAAAATAGAACAGTAGTTAAATTAAATGAATCAGGAACAGCTAATGACAAAAACAAACACCTTTAAAACAAGTATATTTAAAGAATGGCGATTTAAAACCAAAAACATATCACTCATCGTGATTATATCAATTGCTATTTATTTCAATTTTATTGCTAAAGTAAACGCTACAGAGCAAAAAAAACTGATATTAAATAACGAAAGGTCAACAGCTTTAATTACCCATTCGCTTGGTCAGTCCAAAACAAAAACTAGCCATGTCATCAAAACAAAAATGTCAAAAAACGTGCTAAACACAGTAGGTAAAACACGTACCGTGCACTTAATACTTAAACAATCAACACTACATAAAGTATCCATTCAGTCCCCAAATAATAACGAAGAAATAAATATTTCTGTTGATAATCAAACCGTTAATTTGAATAGCTTTAGTATGTATCGCGTTTTTAGTTATTTATTAGAAGATGTTGATGGTGATGAGTTTTATCAAAGTTTTAGCATAGTTTTTGATGTTGATATTTACCACTCAGCTTATGCTGAAGTGTATGCCGAGCTGTATTTACGTAAAGATAATGGCCCTTGGATACACTATTATTCTACTGATGTTTTTGCCCTTTATGGTGAAAGTGAAGACGATGAGTTTGAAGTAAACACTATACTTGAACAAGGTTTTACTGATGGGTTTTATGATGTGTTAATTGATTTATATGAAGCGAATTCTGACGAACTGGTTGTTAGTTATAGCTCAGATGACAGTAACGCTTTATATGCGCTAACACTTGAAAGCAGTGAATATGATCAAATTTATACAACTGACGTTGAAGTTATATACAGTAACGGCGGTAGTACTTCCTTATTTGGGCTATTAACGGCATTTATTCTTGTGATATACCGTTATAAACAAATTTCATTATAATAGCTCCTCTTTCAAAAAATGCATGATAATAAATAATTGAAGGGGAAGTATAAAGCCTCCAATCATTTGAAATGAACAAGAAGCATACTTAAGTGCAGCAAAAATGAAAAGAATAGTGACTGATAGAGACAAAGTAGCTATTCAGATGAGTTAACCGGCGTGGATTCCGTTATTTTAAAGTTGTTTTCTGAAAACTCATTAGCGCCAGATTTTATGCTCTTTAGCAAAAAAAGCATTTTTGGTATACAGGATATTTCTTTCAAACACCGTGTTAGCATTCGAAAAAAACTGATGTTTTTTATATAGCT
>JAWSUX010000483.1:0-2133 GCA_033852215.1 Colwellia sp.
TAGTTAACGCCACGTTGAGTATTAATAATATTTTTGCTTCAATCTCGGTTAAGCCCATACTGGCTTTAATAGTAGACATGAGTGGCGCATGACTAAACCAAACAAGAAAAGTAATAAAAAAAGCTAACCAAGTGCTGTGTAATATTCTGGCTTTGCCTTGAAAGGATAAAAAACTATGTTTAAACGACGATTGACTCATACTAAACCCTGATTCAGTTAACGGTAAATTTTATAAATAATAATAAACTATAAGCAAAAAATAGACCAACACTTAACTTATTGATATTTAATGTTATTTATTGTTTTTGTTCTGAGGTGTTGATCGTTGTGCACCATAGTGTGGCTAGTTAAAGGTAAAATGCACCCAAGTTACTAGTTATCATTGATTAACTTTTAGCTCAGTTTAGCAAAGCTAATTTTTTCATTTCTGTAAGGGGGCTTTTTATGCTGTTGTATTGGACGTTTTCGGTAACGCTAAAGATATAATTCGAGAGGGTGTGTATTATTTAGTCGCACTAGGTACTACTACAAGTTTTTTGGTGCCCAATTACTGCTTTTTTAATAGCTTTCATAACAACACTATTCAGAGCTAATTGATACTCACTATCTAAATTGGCTAGATTTCCATCAACTTCTGAGGCTCTATAATAACTCAAAGGCTCGCCCTCTTTTCTTTTACTTGATACTACGGCAGTAGCAACAATTATATATGCATTAGGTCTGACATATGCTTTAACTAGCTCAAGTTCGATAAGTTGATTGTTTATCGGTCTAGGTAAGTATGCTTGTTTTACTTTCTCTTCTAGCCTTTTAAAGTTAAAAGTGCTTCTTGAACGGATGGAGCTGTCTATTGAAAACTTTACTCCAACTTGACACATGTTTTTGTGACTTTGGCTAACTGTTTTACAGCCAGCCAAAGTTAAGACTATTGTTAGAAAAATAGAAGTAGTTTTAATTAAAGACAAAGAAGTTTACTTGTCAATTCTGCTTTAGGCATTGAACAGATAGCACCGGCTCGGTAACCATCACTAAAGCGTATTATCTTACGATCTTTAGTTTCATCGACTAAAACTGCTTTGTGGTATGCTGGATACCCTTCTAGAGTTGAACCTATTTTGGCATAAGATTCAGGAGGCGTTTTGTCAGCTATATCATTAGAAATAATCGTAAATAATTGTTGAATACCATCTCGAAGGTTGGAATTTAACTCTTCTTTATATTCGGTGCTCCAAGCTCTAGCTGAAATTACATTAGCATCATCAAAATCTATGGCAGTTTTACTGGCTTTATTAATTTGCCTTTGACGTTGGCGTTTTTTGCTATGTGATTTTTGTGCTCTGGGGCTAAGTTTGGCAAAGTTACTATTTATTTCGTCTACTTCTGCGTCAATGGATTCTTGCGACTTAATAGGGGCGGGTAAGGATAAACCGAAATATGTAAATGTGTTTTTATAGAGTAAAGTATCTTTTTTCTTTTTTTTCCTCTTTTTTTTCTTTGATTTTTCTGACTTGTTTTTTTCATTTAGACTTACCGAAGTAACAATAAATGGTGTTCTAAAGTCTATGTCCATTTTATAAAACGTCTCTAGTAACAAATAAGTTTCATCTGGTTTAAGTATCTTGTTGAGTTCTTTAAATGATTTAACTGTTTTAATTTTACCAATATTTACCTTCCCTACTAATTTTTTACTAACTTCTTCTTCAAATAACTTATCAAACTCTAAATTAATGAGTTCATTTCGAATCCCCTCTAAATTTCTTTCTGCAACCTGTGCATTGGACATATTCACTGAAGTATCAATGACAGCTCCAACTAAAGCTCCGACTAAACCAAATTGCGCTGTAACAGCTGAACTATTCTGAACAGGGTATAAAGCACCTAGTTCATCTTGTGGAATTAATGAATAAACATTGATTACTTTGTTGCTTGGTGGCGCCGAGTATACCAGTTTGGTTGGTGTTACTTTACAGCCAGAGACAAATATTGAAACGAAAATAATTATAATAAATTTATTAAGCACGAATATTCCTATATTGTTAATTTTTTTGGAACGTGATTTTTATATATATTGAAAAAATAAGCAAATATATTTTTATTGAATAAAGTATTGTCTCAGGGTGGGATCGCGCATTT
>JAWSUX010000484.1:0-985 GCA_033852215.1 Colwellia sp.
GTTATATGAAAAGGAAGATACTCGATCTATTGAAAAAGTCAGGTTGAAACTTGAGAGTGAACACGCCGATTTAGAAAATGAAATTTTAAAAAACCAACAAGCTCTGCATAAAACAAGTTTAGCCGAGGCGAAACTTGCTAATGAGGAGCAGCGTCGTTACCTTATTCTCAGCGCCTTAATTGCTCTTGCTTTTGCTTGGTTGCTGACTAGGTTAGTTCAAAGTCAAAGTAAACTGACTATAGCGACGAGTATTGACTCGTTAACACAAATAGTAAATCGTCGTAGTTTAATGAAGTCAGCTCAATTTGCTTTTAATCAGGCTAAACATCGGCGAAATCACTTAAGTATTCTGATGATTGACGTTGACCATTTTAAAAATGTTAATGATAGCTTAGGTCACCATTGTGGTGATGTAGTGCTGAAAAAAGTTGCTCAGTTAAGCGGTGTTATGTTGCGAAAGCGTGATGTTTTAGGGCGATATGGTGGTGAAGAATTTATGGTGCTTTTACCTCATGCAACACAAGCCAGTGCTATAGATATTGCTCAACGTATACGTTTATGTATTGAACAGCATGATTGGAAACTGACGACTAAAAAAGTCACGATTACGGTCAGTATTGGTGTTTCTACCCTGAGAAAAGAAAATACTAAAATAGCGCAAATGAATGATTTAGCTGCACTGATTAAAGTTGCGGATGAACAATTATATCAAGCTAAATTTTCTGGGCGAAACAAGGTCTGTGCGCGATGAACCCTATGAATAAAATATTAACTAACCGTAGAATAATACCGTGTGTACTTACCTTATTTGCTCTATTCACGCTATTTAATGCGCGAAGTGTTGTATTGTCGGCTTCTATACTTTTATCAACGCCAGAAGCTTCAGCGATAGTAAACAACAATAATAAAGCTAACACAGAGATAAAACAGAAAAACTTACTTGAAGAAAGAGCAGTTAAAAAAAGGTTGCGACAAAAAAATGTAG
>JAWSUX010000485.1:0-610 GCA_033852215.1 Colwellia sp.
AAAATTAAAGTAATTTCCTCTAGCTCAGCATCAATACGAAAGCGGTTATCAAAATAAGGTACTTGATTCGTTACATTATCACTTTGATAATATTCAACTTTTGTCCTATCAAGTTTTTTACCGTCATCTGATTTAGCTAAAGCAGAATGCATGGATAAACAGCAAAACAAAACAATGACTATCGGCCATATTTTTTTTACACTTTCCAAAGTGGCTCTCCTCCTTTTTTTCCAATAATAGCTATACGTTCTTTATGTGCTATTAATTCATCGGCAGAAGCAGTAATAACCTTTAATTTATTACGTTGTGTATTAACACGTCGAATAAGGTTAGCATCGTTAATATTTCCCTCTCCAGCAGATAAATTTAACGTTGATTGTTTGCGCGTCATTTCAATATAAACAAAGGCAAGCAACTGAGCATCAATTAATGCACCGTGATAAGTACGGTCAATTAATTTATCTACTTTATAAAAGCGTGCGAGGTAATCTAACGTTTTAGGTGAGCCAAACTCGTCCTTAGACGTTTTTAATGTATCAATTACCGAACAAATATCCTCTGTCATTGGCACTTTATCTTGACCACGGATCATAGAATTGAATAAAGAAAA
>JAWSUX010000075.1:0-28355 GCA_033852215.1 Colwellia sp.
GCTCTTAAATTAGCTCTACGACCTCCTGCTTTTAATATGGTATTAATTAAATGTTCCATAGCATAATTACCATATCGTGTTGCGTCGGCCGTTTTTTCTCTACTGCCCCAATTAACTTCATGTGCTTCTTTTTTAGTAATAGGTAACATGAAGTGATTCATACCGCCAATATTGATACGACTATCCCAAATACAAGCTGATATACAAGACCCTAATGTAGTAGCAATCGCTATTTTTTCAGTCGTCATATAAAACTCCCCTGGCAATATTTTGGCAATAACCATATCTCTTTGTTTATCCCAATAATGATTGATTTGGGAAAATTCGGGTAAACAATTTGCCATACACTGGGCAATTTCTGGGTGGTCACGTCTATCCACTTAAATACCTTTTTTGTTACCTTAGCGCCTACTCACAGAGGTTTTCTAAAAATAGTTCTACCAACATTATCAAAATACTGCTGATAATTACCTAGGTTTTCACTGTGTCCCAAAAATAATATTCCGCCTGGTGCTAACAGCTCATAATAACGAGAGAACAATTCTTGCTGCGTTGCTTTATCGAAATAAATGATGACATTACGACAAAATATAATATCGAATGGCCCTTTCATTGGCCAATCGTGTAATAAGTTTAACTGTTTAAAAGTTATTAACTTTTTCATTTTGTCATGTACTTTGACATTATTCTTGCTACTACCGGAACCCTGATAAAAATAAGCTTCTTTGTATTGTTGGGATAAGTCTTCAATGCGTTTAGCATCATAAACCCCCGACTTACCCTTGGCTAAAACATTGCTATCAATATCGGTTGCCAGTATTTTTGCATCCCATTTAGCGAGGTCATTTTTTATTACGTCAAGCAAAGTAATCGCTATACTGTATGGCTCTTCACCCGTAGAACTAGCAGAAGACCAAATCCTTAAACGCTTTTTACCATTTGCCATCGTTTTTTTACTTTTCATCAACCGTGGTAATTCTTCATTAGTTAAAAATTCAAAGTGATGATTTTCTCTAAAAAAACTAGTCAAATTAGTCGTAATAGCATTAATGAAATAATCTTTTTCAGCATCCCCTTGGTTCTTAAGTAACTGACAATAATCGCTAAATGACTTAAGCTTTCGCTCTCGCACAATACGAGTCAAACGTCGATAAAGCATTTCTCGCTTGCTAGCGTTAAGCACAATGCCGGTATTTTGATAAACAAATTGGCAAATAAAAGTGAATTCTTCATCCGTCAACTTGACTGAGTGCTCTCTATTATCATTACCTTTTGCACTTTGACCCTGTTGCATCATTCCAAGTAACCTTGTGTAATACTGTTATGAGATCTGCCTTAACCCGTTTCACTAACAATGTGATCTGTAGAAAAGCTCACTAAATTAATAAAACGGGTATGAGATATTTAAATCTACACACTATAAATGTGATTTCCATTGATTAAATACCTCAGCAAAGATGCGTAACATATTCAGTTAAGTCATCTTATTAAAACTCTTCCCATTCTTGATCAACTGGTGTATTCGGGCGTTTCACTTTACTTTTAGGTGAAGGTATTGCTGGGCTAAATTTTGAGCTAGCAGGGTTACTTCCGCGTTTTACTCTGCGTTTTCTTGCTCGTGGCGCAACTTCAACTTCAGGCTCTTCTTCACCATTATTAAAGAAAGCGACTTGCTCTAATAGTGCCTGTGATTGTTCTTCCATTGACTTGCTCGATGCTGCGGCCTCTTCAACCAATGCTGCATTTTGTTGGGTCATTTCATCCATTTGACTTACCGCTGCACTTACCTCACCTATGCCTGCCGATTGCTCTTTACCTGCGCTATCAATGTCAGCAATCATTTTACTCACATCTTCAATAGACGAGACTAATTCAGTAAATGTTTGCCCTGTTTCATCTACCAGTTTAGTTCCTTGACCTACCGCCTCAACACTATCATTAATCAAACCTTTAATTTCTTTAGCGGCTCCTGCTGAGCGTTGTGCCAAGTTACGAACTTCTGCCGCGACTACAGCAAAACCACGACCTTGTTCACCTGCTCTTGCGGCTTCAACAGCAGCGTTTAGCGCAAGTAAGTTGGTTTGGAAAGCAATTTCATCTATCACACTGATAATGTCTGCAATTTTTTTACTGGATTTATTAATATCACTCATTGCCGTTATTGCATTGCGCACTACCGCGCCACCATTACTGGCTTTATCCATAACCGACATCGACAATTTACTTGCCTCGGTTGAGTTTTCAGCATTTTGTTGTACTGTACTTGTCAGCTCTTCCATTGCTGAAGCGGTTTCTTCAAGGCTTGATGCTTGTGATTCTGTACGATGGCTTAGCTCATTATTACCCTCTGCAATTTCTCTAGCTGAATCAAATACATTCGTTGATGCATCACGAATCTCATCAACCATATTACTTAAGTTATCAATAGAGCCATTCATCGCATTGGCTAATGCTAAGAACTCACCACCATAATCGTTACGCATACTTTGTGTTAAATCACCATCGGCTAATGCTTGGGCAACATTAATGGCATCACTTATTGGCGCAACAATAGAGTCCATTAAATTATTAATATTCGTACCAAGCTCCTGCATAAACCCTTGGTATTGTGCCGTATCTATACGGCTTTCTAATTTACCCGTAATGGCATCATTGATTAAGTTATCAATCTGCTTTTGCGCATCTTTTTCTTCAGTTAAATCTACCCATTGAACTGCTGTGCCGACATGATTACCTGCTGAATCTCTTAGCGCAATCGCGATTAGCTGAAAGGTCATGTCTGAAACACTAATTTCAGTGGTGTAAGGTAAATTATCAGGGTTGCCTAACAAGTTTTGCTGATGAGCCGGGTTTTTATGGAAAGTATCAAAGTTGGTACCCACCATAGTATTAACACTAAATGACGGTAATACTGCGCGTAATTGTGCTTCACGGCGAGTTAACATTGCGGTAACCGCGGGGTTGGCGTAAACAATTTTACCGGTAGTATCAGCCATCATTAGGTTAGTGGTCATACCCTCAACCGCTGACGTTAGGCGACCTACTTCAACAGCATTTTCTCTTGCTGCGGTAACGTCTTGCCATTCCAGCGCATTGCCCATGTACACACCAGTTGAGTCTATAATCGCAGTGACATTGAGCTCAAAGGATAAGTGTCTGATTTTAATATCGGTTTTATAAGGCAAGTTGTTCGGATCATCGAGTAATTTTCGTTGATGCGCTGGGTTTTTATGAAAACTATCAATGTTGGTGCCAATAATCACTTCGGGATCAGCTTTAAAACCAGGCCAGTTTTCAGCAAAGGTGGCTTCGTGCTCTTTAAGTAACGCTAAGGTGGCGGCATTCGCGTAGGTAATATTAAAGTCCCTGTCGATCATAATACTGGCCGTACCTGATTGGTCTAAAGCCCCCTGTAATCGTAGCGATTGATTTTCTTGTGCGCGTGCTGCAGTAACGTCTTGCCATTCTAAGGCATTGCCGATGTACTCACCGTCTGCATCTAAAATAGCACTGACATTCAGTTCGAACTTTAAGTGCTTAATAGTAATATCTGTTTTATAGGGCAAGTTACTCGGATCATCGAGTAATTTTCGTTGATGTGCTGGGTTTTTATGAAAACCATCAATGTTGGTACCGATAATGGCATCTTCATTTGCTTTAAAACCAGGCCAGTTTTCAGCAAAGGTGGCTTCATGTTTTTTAAGTAATGTTATTGTAGAAGCGTTTGCATAAATGATTTCAAAATCACGATTTATCATCATAAATGCAGTTGCTGATTGATCTAGTGCACCTTGTAACTGCACAGCTAAATCATTACTTTGTTCATTGTTATCGTTTTTGTTTTGTGCAGTTTTCTTATTCATAGTTTTTCCTTGAGCTTTATTGTTTTGATTAACTTCATCTGCGGCATTTATCATGGTTGTTGCTAACGTTTTATAAATGGCTGTCCATGCGCTTTTAACAGCAGGAGTAAAATCATCCGCTAAACCTAGCGCGAGAGTTTTTAGTAAAGCCGCCCCAACCGTGTCGTAATGTTCAGGTTTAGTACCATAACCAACGTGTCTAGCACCTAATTTCTGTACTGCCGGAATAAGTTTCTCTGGGCTTTCCAGCAATTTAACGGCGGTATCGAGCATCGTCATTAATTTTTTGCCTTGCTCAGCCATATCATTAGGAAATAGTGTCTTTAAAGAAGGATCCATTTCAAACAAGGTGTCATAAAATATTTCCGCGGCTTGCGGCGCTATCGGTAATACTTTTGTCCAGCTTTGTTGCACCAAACTTATCTGTTTTGGGGTCATAAGTTATTTCCTGTGTTAGTTATTCTTAGGTTTTAGCTGAGTGTTAACTGAGCTTTATCAAACAAGGTTTTTTTATACTTAACTTTAATTAGTAGCTTTACTAATTAACCTGATACTAAATTTCATTTTCCACCAATTCTTTCTTATCAAACTCAGTGTTAGTACTATTATCTCTGCAATACAAGTCATCCTCATTTAGTAACGTTTCACTATCGAGTAACATAACCAGTTTATCGTCGACACTTGCTAATCCTTTTAAAAAACAACTGTCAATATTATTGCCAAAAGCTGGGGCTTTACTAATATCGTTTTGAGTAAATTTGTAAACTTCAGATACCGCATCTACAACAATGCCGACAACCGTTGTTGTCTGTTGTGACTGCTGACGTAAAATTATGGTGACTGTTTGTTCGTTATAGTCCAGTGGTGGTTGGCCAAAACGCAAGCGCAAATCAATGATAGGGATAATTACGCCACGCAGGTTAATTACGCCTTTAATATATTGCGGCTTATTTGGTAACTCAGTCACTGAGCTCCAAACCCGGATTTCTTGAACGCAAAGAATATCCACGCCATATTCTTCGCCTTGTAATATAAAGGTAAGATATTCTTGTTCAGTATCAGTCATGATTTGCCCCATTCCTAATTTGGTTTATTAACTATGTAGTCTATGCTGCTCTAGCGATTGTAATGCTGGTACATTAAGTAAAGTAACTACGGTAGATTCACTATTAATTAAGCCATCAATATATTGGTGTCCAACACAGCCACCAAAAGCAGGGGCAGGTTTAATATCACTTTGCTCAGCATTTAATACATCGGAAACGGCATCAACAACAAAACCTATCGTTCGACTACTTTCTTCATTTTGGTAAGTTAAAACAATGACCACAGTGGTTTCTAAATAAACTGCTTGACCAATAGTAAATTTAAGACGTAAGTCGATAATAGGTACAATAATGCCGCGCATGTTAATTACGCCTTTTACGTAATTTGGTGAGTTGGGAATTTTTGTTGGCTGCTCCCAACTCCTGATTTCTTCAACACATAAAATGTCAACGGCATATTGTTCTTCATCAAGTAAAAAAGTGAGGTATTGATCACCACTGGTGATAAAGTCTATGCCTTCTAAACTATGCTCACCCTCAACAGGAACTTCATTAGCCATCTCTTGAATATTCATTAAACTAGTTCTCCTGTTTTGCTGTTTTGTTTGCCATTTTTATCTAGCTGAGCTTGTTGCGCTTGTTTTAATGCCATGGATATCATGCCTGGGATATCTAAAATCATGGCAACAGAGCCATCACCTAAAATAGTAGCACCAGATATGCCTGCAACCTGTTGATAGTTATCTTTTAAACTTTTTATCACTACTTGTTGCTGGGCCAGTAAGTCATCAACCATCAAGCCAACTTTTTGTCCATCTGCTTCCACAACAACCAGTAACGCGTTATCAATTTCAGTGCAATCTGTTTCTAAACTGAACAGCTGATAAATTGGTAGGATAGGTACATTGTCATCACGTAAACGATAAAGCACCATATCGCCAGAGACACGATTGATTAGCTTATTGTCTATTTGTAACGATTCAACAATGGATATTAGTGGAATAATATAAGTCTCTGTGCCTACTTTTATCAATTGTCCGTCTAATATCGCTAGAGTTAACGGCAAATGAACTTTAAAACAACTGCCTTTGCCTTTGGCTGATTCAACTTGAATGCGACCACCAAGTGATTGAATATTACGTTTCACCACGTCCATGCCAACACCGCGGCCAGAAATATCGGTTACCTCAGCGGCAGTTGAGAAACCTGGTTCAAATAATAAGTCATACACTTGACTATCTGTTAACACCGTATTGGCATCAACAAGCCCTTTTTCGACTGCTTTATTAAAAACTATTTCAGGGTTTATTCCTGCGCCATCATCTTTAATTTCGATAACAATATTGCCACCTTGATGATAAGCATCAAGTGATATAGTACCTTTTGCTGGTTTGCCATTAGCAATACGTACCTCACTTGATTCAATACCATGATCTGCAGCATTTCTGACTAAATGCACAAGAGGATCACCAATTTGCTCCATCACGGTTTTGTCTAATTCGGTTTGCTCACCTTTAATTATCAACTCCATTTCTTTACCTGTTTTAATCGCTAAATCATGAATCAAACGAGGAAAACGACTGAAGGCAAAACTAATGGGTAACATGCGAATACGCATGACACTTTCTTGTAATTCTTTGGTGTTTTGTAATAACTGCTCTAAACCATTGGTTAGTTTTTCAACCTTCGTCATATCAAAATCATTACCTAATTCTGATAACATTGATTGGGTTATAACTAACTCACCAACTAAGTTAATTAAACTATCGACTTTATCAACACCAACTCGAATAGAGCCAACGTCTGATTTACTCTTGCTTTTTGTTGCTGCTTTATCTGTTACATCAGTTGATTTTTTTACTGGGCTTTGATCCGCAGGTTCTTGATTACTACTGACGGATTCGACTTCAACAGTTTCTTCAACCGCTTCTACAACATTGTCGTTAAGCTCGGTTGTTTCAGTCGACACTTCTTGAGTAATTTCTAATAGACATTCATCTTCAACCCATTCGAAAACTTCAGCAATTTCAGCTTCATTCACCGTTGATATTAAGGTTAACTGCCAGTTTAAATATAACTCTTGTGCATCAATATCATTCAGTGCGGGCAAATCTTGGGTATTTGCTTTTAGCGTTAATTTACCTAACTCAGATAAAGCGCTAAATAAGAAAATGGGATCATTGCCTGTTTTGGCGAGGCTATGTTCTGGAATGAATGAGATATGATAAGTTATTTCTTCTTCACTGGCTGGTTCTTTATCATCAACCGTTTTATCCACTTTATCTGATGCTAATTCTGTGGCACCAGTTAACGTTTTAGTCAAACGCTTTGATGTTTGTATCACTTTTTCTTCGTCATAATCTGCATCATCACGCGCGGCTTCAATGAGCAAACGCATACAATCCACAGATTCAAGTAGTATTTCAGTATCAATAGTGCTTATTTCCCGCCTACCATCACGCATTTCATCAAGTAATGTTTCAACTAGGTGGGTAAAATCGGTGACGTTGTCAAAACCAAAAGTGCCTGCTCCACCTTTAATTGAATGCGCCGCTCTAAAAATTGCATTTATGGTTTCGTCATCGCCTTCTTGTAAATTAAGTAAGCCTGACTCCATTAGCTCAAGCCCTTCAAAACTTTCTTCTAAAAAGCTTGGGATAAATTGTGATAGATCAACACTCATAACGGGGCACCTTTGACAGTTTCCTTGGCAATAGCAGACAAGTAGTTATATTTATTTGCTATAGAAATCAATAATTAAGTCAATGTAGTTAAATGAATTTATTTAACTACTCGCTTAATAGTAGATAATAGTTTTTCTGGGTTAAAGGGTTTAACTAACCACCCTGTTGCGCCTGCTGACTTACCACGCATCTTCATGTCAGTAGAGCTTTCGGTGGTTAACATTAAAATGGGGATAAATTTAAAGCTCGCTAGTTTACGAAGTTCACCACACAGGGCAATGCCATCCATAATTGGCATATTTACATCCGAAATAACCAGATCAAAGCCCCCGGCTTTCGCTTTGCTTAAACCGTCTTGACCATCTTTGGCCTCAACCGTTTGGTAACCTGCACTTTTTAAAGTAAAACTCACCATATCTCTTATTGAGTTTGAGTCATCAACAACTAAAACTTTAGTCATACTGGCTTCCTCATTGATTGTTTTTGTTAATTTTTCAGTGGTTTAAATAATTTTTTAATAAAAATTAATCGATAATATATTGCAATAATATGGCGTCAGATATCCCCAGTTGGCTAATACTCTCACGTAATACTGCAGAGGTAGATTGCCACTCAATGTCTTTGCCTTGAGCAATAATATAGGTAATAACAGCGAGGATGAATTGCACTCCAAGAGTATCAATACGTGTTAACTCGCTATCATCAATTGTGATGGTTTGAACGTCATCGGTGGTATTGTCAATTAGGGGTAATATCTTTGCTTGGTATTCATCAAGATGAGAAATTGTTAATTCCGAAGGTAATTTGATCATTTCGATTGTATTTCCATATTTATTATTATTTTACAACTTGTTAATAAGCATAAGACAGATTTAAGCGAAATCAAGAAAGTAAAACAAAAAAAAACAAAAAAAACTAAGTTATTGATTATCAATCTAATTTTTTAGATGTGTAATTTAGAAAGCTATATTTATTATATAAAATTTCATTTTTAAGCGAGAAGTACAAACGTTTGTAAGCCACCGAAAAACATAGGGTTATTATTAAATAAGTAACTAAAGGAAGAGAACAAATAAATATTGCTAAGAGGTTATTATATGACACAGTGCGAGGCACTGAATTTTGTAAAGCTATTAAACGTAATTATCTGGGTAAATAAATCACCATAAACAGACAAAATAGTACGATAAACCAGAAAGCTTTAACGAACAATTTAACTTTTGGCTTTCTGTCATTTGGATGTTTGTCAGGTAACTCCATTCCACAATTTCGGCATTGTTGAGTGCCTACTGGTTTAATTTTTACAATATTGTTGTTGGTATCATCAAGATGAACTTCATTCTCGGTTTGGCAAAAAAGACAGGTTTTTATTTCTTTACTCATACTATATCCAATTACTGTGATGTTAGTTGATGATAAAGCTGCGGTAAGCGTAATGGCAATTGTGCCGGTCTTAATATCTGGGTAAAACCGTCACTGCCAAATAAATAAGGTAAATAACTTTGTGCATCTACATCAATCGTTATACAGAAAGGTTTTATACCTAAACGTTTTGCTTCATTAATCGCTTGGTGAGTATCTTCTATACCAAAGCGCCCTTCATAATGATCTATATCGTTTGGCTTACCGTCAGTTAAAATAAGTAACAATTTATCAGCAGTTTTTTGTTCACTAATCACTTGAGTTGCTTGTCGAATAGCCGCGCCCATGCGGGTATAAAAACCAGGTTTTATGACTTGTATACGACCTCTAACTTGATCGTTATAAGCTTCATTAAAGTTTTTTAACATAGTGAAACGAATATTACTGCGCTTAACAGAAGAAAAACCATACATAGCAAAGTTATCACCTACTGATTTTAACGCTTCACCAAAAAGCAATAAGCTGTCTTGAACCACATCGATAACACGATTATCATCATCGATATGTGCGTCTGTTGACATAGATAAATCAGCTAACAACAAACAAGACAAGTCACGATTATTACCACGATAAGACTGAAACAAGCCTTTTTCTGCAGTAGCCCCTGAGCGACTTTCAACATGAAAGTCTAACCACGCGTTAAGATCAAGCTCTTCTCCTTGCGGCTGAGCTTTTAACCAGTAACGAACACTGCGTAATTGCTCAAACTGTGCCTGAATAGTTTTTGCTGTTTTTTGTAATCTCATTGGTAACTTTGCAGGTTTTGCATCACGCGGTAACATAGGTTGAAGCAAACAGCGGTCTTGTACTAAGTTTTGTTTTTTATAATCCCACTCAGGTAATTTTATTCCCTCACCAAGAGGGATATCGTCTTCGCTTGCTGAGGGTAAGTCTAAATCAATTTTTATTTGACCACTTTTTTGCTGCTCTTGCTGCTCTGCTAGGGTAATTTTATCGAGATCATCAATCGTGCTTTGGTAGTCCTCATCGTCTTCATCACTATCATCACTACCACGATCCATTTTGGAAAACTCACTCCACGAAAACAAGCTTTCTAGGCGAAAAATCATCATGCCACCACGACTATCTGGCTCATCAACTCTTTCCGCTTTTTTACGCGACCCTTGTGTTTTTTTTACTTGTTTACTCTCACCATCTTGTTGCTCTTCTTCATCAATATCATGCTCATTATACTGAGCAGGTAAAATATCGCTTAACGATGCTGAAGGGTATAACCATAAAAATACCGCTTTAGGGGCAAAATTAACCAGTGGAAATTTATCAATTGAACCTGGAGTTAAAATGGCTTGCTGAATTGCTTGTTCCATTTCACGCTCAGCTTTAGGTAGCTTATTTAATTCAGGGCGTATTTCAATAAAAGCTTTTGCTAGCTTTTGGTAACGATTATGTAAGGAGGGGAATTTTTCTAAAACATCAACAACTAACGCTTGATTGTCTTTAGCCCAGTGTGTGAATTGACCATTATGATGGGCTGCCAATACAGCTAACCAAATATACAGATCATAATTTAAAGAGTATTTAGGGAAAATGGCCAAAGACTCAGGCAAGCGTAAACTTTCTTCATCTTGCCAAGCAAAGCTAATAAATTGATTATCGCCTGATATTTTTTGCAGAAAACTTTTACGTGTTAAATACTCTCGTCCTGTTGCTGCCTCTACACGTTTTACAACATCACCACCAAGTGCCCGAAACACCATACCGACAGATTTATTGATATCATTAAAATGAACGCGCGCTTCATCAAACTCATTTGTTGCTTTGCGAGTTATATACTTATGCCAAAGACCACCAACCCACTCTTCCATAACGTTTAACCCGAACAATACTTAGTGTTTGAATAAATAATGACTTCATTGTATCAAATAAAGTGCTTATCTCTGTGATATGGGTCAAGGGAAATGAATTTAAACATGCTTATAAACGCTATTTTTTGATGATATGTCAATAAAAACACGTTTATTATTTGGGTTTATCAAAACTCATAATACCTTCACTTTTATACCGAGCAACACATTCTGATGGCGATTTTTTTACTAATAAGCGTCGAAATGATTCATCTAATGACAGCCACTTATCAACTAAATCTTGATGGGCATTGGTTTCGTTAAATGCTTCAACAAGTAGTGTTTTTCTTACATCGAATAATTCATTTGGAATAAACATATGCCTATGGGCAACAGGTGGAGCTTTGCCGACATATAAGTTTTCACCACCAAGCACTTTTTGCATAAAGTCGACTTGTTGATCTTCAATATGTTGTTGAGGAACCTCAAGAAAATAATGTTTTAACCACGGGTGCTGATAAACTTTATCATAAAAGCTTTTATTAATTGCCACTAAGCTAGCACGACCACCAATACGTTCAAAGTTTTCACTTTTTGACATCAATATTTACTCTCACTTTTGACTTTAAATTCTTTTATTACAATACACTATACGGCAGAACGAACAAAAAACCTTAAATTCTATAAAATAAATAAAAGTTAAAACAATGGCAGCTTTTTAGCCATAGCCCGAGAAAGATTAAACATACCAATGAGAACAAACGAAGTATGTAAAGTAACAAAGTAAAAGATTGCAACCATAATAGAAGCCTCTTGCTGGCTTGAGAGCAAAACAACAAATAGCGGAATAATAACGAGAATAAAACCAGCTAACAATGATAATTGAATACTGCGAATCAGGTGTATTCGACCAATACCTTTTACTTTTGACATTATATTATTATCACTTATTTCATTATTTTTTTTAGTTTTATGTGAGCGATAGGATAAGTAATAATAAACAAGTATTAAAAAACACACTCCGGGAAGTAAGAGCAAGTTTGCAAGGTATAAAGACTGACAAATGATAGCAAAATTGCTACTCGCTGTTGAACTTCTCTTCATCAAAAAATCCCTGTTTAACTAACCTGAGCTCGGCTTAACTAATTTTAGTACAAATTAAAAAAGATAAATAATGGTAAGAATCAAAGGTACTAAAAAGATGTAACTTAACAAAACTAATCGCCAAGGTTTAGGTGCATGTTTTAGTTCCATAAAAATGTCAATTATTTGTTGTGCTTTTAAAAAGACTATAATCAGCGCACAGCTAATTAATAAAGAACGTGACGTTATAATACTTGTCATATAAACAGATATAAGGGTTAAAGCAATTAACAGCAACCAACTTATAATGCTTGGTATCATTGTATTTTTCAGTATTTCTTTTTTAGCATTCATCATTTATTTAGAGCTCTTTACTGTAAACATAAAAGATTCAACAGACCCTAAATAACATAGATAAGAGGAAATAATATAATCCACAGCAAATCGACCATATGCCAATAACTTGCACCTGACTCGAAACCAGATAAATTACTCGCCGTGTAATTACCTTTGATTACACTATGATTTATATAGGTTAAAATCACCATACCGAGTAATACATGCATTAAATGAAAGGCAGTAATAAGAAAGTATAAGGTAAAAAAGCTGTTTGTTTCTATATCAATACCTTGTTCAAACAATAATAAGTATTCTGATATTTTGACAAAAATGTAAATACAAGCAACTAACTTAGCAATCACCAAAAGTAACGATGCTTTCCTGCTTTTCCCTTGTTGCATAACCTTCAATGCTAAAGCAACAAAGAGGCTACTTGTGATCAAAGCAATGGTATTAATTAACCCCGATACTTGATGCAACTTAGCCTTGCCTTGAGTAAACATCACTAAATTTTGCTGTTCACTTATGGCAAACGCAATAAAAAACAAGGCAAATACGGTTAACTCAGCCAGAATAAAAAACCACATCGCAAGATCACCCGGTAATTTTTCTTTCTCTGATGGTTTTAGCGAGCTTATGGCTCTAGTATTACTCGTCAAAGTATATTCTAGCAACATCCATTAATGCTTTAACTGTTTGTACGTCATCTGATAATGGCTCTGCTAAACAACAGCGGCATACTTGCAGTGGTTCCATGCCTGAGCTGATCATACGGGCTGCATAAATAAGTAAACGAGTAGAAGCGACTTCTTCTAAATCATTTTGTTCTAAACGACGTAACGCACCTGCTAGTTCAACTAATTTAAATGCTAAGTGCGGATCTGCTCCTGTCTCTTTGATAAGAATTTCTTGCTCTAATTCTGCATTAGGGTAATCAAAACGTAATGCAACAAAGCGCTGCCTTGTACTTGGTTTCATGCCTTTTAATAAATTTTGATAACCGGGGTTATACGAAACAACCAACATAAAACCAGGTGCAGCTTCTAATAACTCTCCTGTTCGCTCTAAAGGTAAAATACGTCGGTCATCTGCTAGGGGATGTAATACAACCGTAGTATCTTTACGTGCTTCCACAACTTCATCTAGATAACAAATACCACCTTCACGCACTGCTTTAGTTAATGGACCGTCCTGCCAATAAGTTCCTTCTGGGCCGATTAAATGTCGGCCAACAAGATCCGCAGCGGTTAAATCATCATGACAGGCAACCGTATACAACGGTTTTTTTAACCTTTGTGCCATATGAGCAACAAAACGTGTTTTACCACAGCCTGTCGGCCCTTTAATTAATACCGGTAATTTATGTTCAAAAGCATAGTTAAAAAGTGAAATTTCATTGCTTTGTTCTTGATAAAATATATCACTGCTTGTCATAATTAAAACCAATCTGTGCCAAATAAACTTATCATTAAAATACGCTGCTAAACGCTAAAGTACAAACCCTTAAAGCGAGTTAGTTGATAAAGATCAATACAGCGCTAACTTTAAAAAATTAAGCTGCTTTATTTTAAATGGCCTAGTTAGCGCTGTTGTTCAATTAATGATCCTTGGTTACAGAGTATATTTAAATATAACCGCACAAAATTAGCCATATATTACAGTTAATTAGTACTCGTTTAGCTTTTTATTTGGCTATTGGAGCTAGTTTAGTTAAAATCACACTACTTCGTCGCAACTTTGCCCTTTTAAGTTTATATGCATTTATTTCTTGAATATCTACCGCTCATCATTTTTTTTGTTGTTAATAAATTTGCTGACTTTTACTGGGCTACCGGTTCATTAATAGTAACGACCGCACTGCAACTTGCTTTTTATCGTTTCAAAAAAGAAAAAATTCCAACTCGTCATTGGATCATCTTTGCACTTGTTTTCGTTTTTGGCGGTTTAACTATTTATTTACATGACGATGCTTTTATTAAGTGGAAAGTCACTATTATTAATTTATTCTTTTCAATAACATTACTCGTTAGTCATTATGCTTTTAATAGAAATATTATTCGTGAGTTTTTAGCTGAATCGTTAACGTTGCCTGAAAAAATTTGGGCAAGGTTAAATCTTGCTTGGGCACTTTTTTTTGCTTTCATTGCGGTGATTAACTACTATGTTGCCTTTAATTTTGATCTGGAAACTTGGGTTAACTTTAAAGTATTTGGTTTAACTGGCTTAATGTTTGTTTTTTCTATTACTTCTATTTTATTTTTATATAAATATATGCCCAACGAAGAAACTAAAAGTGATAATAATGCCGTATCAAAAACAACAGAAAATGACCATAACCATTCAGATTAACCTATTAGGAGTTATACAATGTTTTATTTAATTTACAGTGAAGATATTGAAAATTCACTTTCCCTACGATTATCGGTAAGAGATCAACATATTGCCCGTTTAAAAGAATTGCAAGCACAAGGACGATTACTCATTGCTGGCCCTTGTCCTGCTATAGATAACGAAGAGCCTGGAGATGCAGGTTTTACTGGCTCATTAATCGTGGCTGAATTTGATAGTTTAGCTACGGCT
Organism: Colwellia sp.; assembly: GCA_033852215.1. Taxonomy (GTDB): domain Bacteria; phylum Pseudomonadota; class Gammaproteobacteria; order Enterobacterales; family Alteromonadaceae; genus Colwellia. Next base: position 14,823 of record JAWSUX010000075.1, read on the forward strand.
CAGGCATGGGCTGATACAGATCCTTATATTGCTGCCGGTGTTTATAAAAAGGTTACGGTTAAACCTTATAAAAAAGTACTGCCTGCATAGATTTGTACGTAGTATCAACTAAACTTTGTATTGTCGGTATGGTATTAGCGCGCTACTGTAAGTTTTGCGCTAAATAAACCGCTTCATCGATCGGCTTACTTAGTAACCTAACCTTGACCTAATTCTAATGTAACGGTTTAAAATATGGCGAAAAATAAAATAGTATTAACTGCTCTGCTAATTAGTCATTTTCTTTTTACAAGTTTTGCCATGGCAGAAAAAAGTATCGATGATTGTAATAGCGCTACGCTAACGCGAGACAGTATTGCTGAAAATTCTCGTTGCTTAGATGGTGTAATAGCTGAAATTGATCGTGAATTACAAACGTGGGTTAATTTACATACCTTTAATTTAGAAGAGAAAGCATTAGTTAACGGCCGTTATTCTGCGTTAAAAATGTTCAAACGTTCACAAAGTAACTTTATTACCTTTAGAGAGAATAATTGTCGTTGGCAATATTTGGCCGTTTCTCCTGAAGTAGGTGCAGGGCTCGCTTATAAAAAATGTTATATCCTGCTTAGCCAGAGTCGTATTCATGAGCTTGATGCCTTCAGTGACCCTAAAGGCAAAGATAACAAAAAAGAATTAGAGATTTAAGGTAATAATGGTTGAGCTTGAGTAGACTTTTCAATGACTTCTTGTTCGTCACTTAATAACACAGCTAACCAGCGACCTTCAGGTGAGTTTTCTAGACCTATTTTTAAGATCATAGTTAATGGCACACTTAATAACATGCCAACAGTGCCTAATAACCAACCCCAGAAAATTAATGATAAAAAGACAACTAAGGTAGATAAACCTAAACCTTTACCTAAGTATCTTGGCTCAATAATATTTCCCATCACCATGTTTATTAAAACATAACCTAAACCAATAAGCCCTGCTTCACCAATGCCTAATTGTAAAATGGCTAAAGTCATTGGCGGAACCGCCGCAATAATAGAACCAATGTTAGGAATATAATTAAGTAAAAAAGCTAATACTCCCCACAAAATAAAAAAATCTAAACCAAGCCCCCATAACATCAAAGCAACAATGCAACCGGTCGCAATACTTACCATCGTTTTAATCGCAATATAATGGTTTACCGAAGACAAAAAACGCTCAATTTGTTTTAAACGCATTTGTGGATCATCCATAGCATAATGTAACTTATGTGGAAATGATGATGCTTCAAACAGCATAAAAACGACGGTTAAGACGATCAAAAACAAATTTGCCATCACTGAACCAAAACCACTTAGCATATCTGCTGCCAAACCCATTGCCGCTGCGGGATCAAAGTATTCAGTAAAAATTTTTGAAGAGATATGAATATCGTATTGGTTTAAAAAATCAAGTAACCATGAAAACTGCGATTGCAGCTGAGTACGGTATTGTGGAATGTGCTGTGATAGTTCATTTAACGAACTACCAACTAAGCCTGTTAAAAAAACAGCCATTGTGACAATAACCACAATGACAAAAATGATTGAAATGGCCTTCGGTATTTTAAATGAGCTAGCTTTATTAATTAATGGATTACATATAATTGCTATAAATACTGACAGTAAAAATGGCACCAATATATTCGCTGCTGTTTTAATACCCGCAAAAATGATAAAGATAGCGGCTACCGCGACAAAGGCTTTTACAATAGAGCTATGATTTGAACTTGAAACCATGAAAATTATTCCTTAATTTTTTATCGCGTTAATATACCTATATAGCCATCATATCTCAAGATGCAGTTTCAGAGCCAAGCTAGAAAATAAGATCAAGCCGTGTTACGTATTAAGCTTTCTTAATAGACCTTGAACATTCTGTCTCATGGTTCTTGCTACCATAAAATAACCAATAGTGGATACAAACAGAGCGCCACTTAACGGCCCTAACAGCCAAATATAAGGATGAATTCGGCCATTAATATTAAAGAGTTGCTGCTGAATGACCAGTAAAGTTACATCGCTAACGATAGCGGCAACTAAACCCGAAATAGCGCCCAAAAGCATAAATTCATAAAGTGTTGCTAGTTTAATTAGCCGACCTTTAGCGCCTAATGTTCGTAATATCACCACTTCTTGCATGCGCTCTGCCAAACTTGCTTGTACTTGTGAAATAAGCACTAAAGCACCACTCATTAAAACAATAGATAAAACAAAAGCAATCGCTAATGAGACCTGCGCGATAAGTGATTGTGCGTATTCAATTTGCGACTTAATATCAATCATACTGACCGTAGGGTAACGTTGTAATAAATGGCTAATACCTTGAGTATGTTTATCTTGCAGCTTGGCGGCACTAAAATAGGTTACCGGTATCATTCCTGCGACATTGGGGCTTAAAATCATGACAAAATTAGGTTTTAGCGTTCCCCAATTAACACCCCGAAAACTAGTGATTTGAGCATTTATCGGCTGCTCATTAACTAAGAGCGTAATAGTATCCCCCAATTTTAAATCAAGTGTTTCTCGCCAACCGTCGAAAACAGAGACTTCAATTTTATCACTATCACTAAACCATTGCCCCTCCGTTATTTCATTGCCTTCAGGTAAGTCCGCTAGCCAGGTTAAATTAGGCTCTCTATTGACTCCTTCTCTAGCGTTTTCATCTTGTTTCTCACCTTCTTGTTTTGATACGCTTCGAGCAAAACTCTTACCATTTACCGCATCCACTCTCCCCTTAAAAACAGGATAAAAAGCTTCATGGGTAATATTATTATCTGTAAAAAATTGTTTGATGGGAGCAATTTCTTCTTTAGCAATGTTGATGATAAACATATTAGGAGCATCGGGTGGAACTTGCATTTGCCAGTCTGAAATAACGTCATTTTTTAATACAAGTAAGAACAGCATAAGTTTAATAGCCAAAGCGAAACTAATGAGCTGAATAGCATTAGCATTAGCTCTTTTTTGCAATGTAGCAATTGCCAAAGACCAACTAGTACCGGGTCTAAGTCCTAAACTGCGGCCAGCAGCAAATAAAAAACGGGATAGAGCGAATAAAAGGCTAATTACCAATAACGTAGAGGCAAATAAAATGCAGCTTGTAAGGATTTCACCACTAAATAACCACATTAAAACAAAAATAGTAATTAATGATAACGAAAGGTGAAGTTTACTTAACGCTAATTTATCACCTAAGTTACGACGTAAAACACGAAGTGGCGGAATATCAAATAAATCGAGTAACGGCTTTAATGAAAACATCAATGCGCAAACCAAACCGATAAAGCTAGATAATAACCAAGGTCGCCACCCTGCTTGTGGTAACACCGTGTCCATCAAGGTCGCTAAATAATTCGCACCAATATTTTGTAAAATAAAGCCGATTATTAATCCAGTAAAAATAGAAAAAACAGCCACTAAACTTAGGTGTAAAATAAAGATATTACGGATAACACTACGACTGCCACCAAGGGTTTTCATCATGGCAACAGGATCGTATTGGCGTTCACAATAACGCTTAGCTGAAACCGCCATAGCAACAGCGGCTAGCATAATGCCAAATAAACCAGCGAGTAATAAAAATTGTTCGGCGCGCTCTAAGTTTTTGCCCAAAGGAGATTGTCTATCTTTTATGCCTTGCCAATTCTGATTACTTTTAAGTTGTGGCTTAAGCCAAGTATAATAATCTTTGAGTTGTTGTTTATTACCAGCAAACAGTAAACGATGAAATACCCGACTTCCCGCTTGAACTGTTTGAGTTATTGGGATGTCTTGATAGCTTATTAATACACGTTTATTACCAGATAAAGAGAAAAATGGTGCGTCAGGCTCTTTTACTAAAACTTTACTGACTTTAAAAGTTCCCGCACCTAATTCAACCTTATCGCCGACTTTTACCTTAAGGCTATAAAACAGCCCTTCAGTAAGCCAAACTGATCCCGCCTTTGGGCCTGCGTCGACTTCATAATCGTTGCTAGTTAGGCTGTCTTTGACTGTTATCTTTCCTTTTAGAGGATAAGTCTCCGTTGTCGCTTTTACTGAGCCTAAAATCAACTCATCATTGGCAAACAGCATTGAATCAAAGTAGAGCATTTTGGCTGTATTAAGGCCAAATTCATTCGCTTTGCTTAGTATTTGTCGATCAAAAGCGTGATTGCTAGACAAGCGACGATCAGCAGCAATAAAATCACTACTTTTTTGTGTAATATTTAAACCAACCCTCGCGGTAATTGACGACAAACTAAACACAGTGAGTACTGCTAGCGTTATTGCAGAAAAAATAATTGTTAATTCACCACGACGAAACTCTCGAGCAAAAAGTTTGCAGGCCAACTTAATCCACATTGGCTGTTATCCCTTCACTGATTTTTTCAAGTTGCCCGGCTTCAATATGTAAGATGCGCTGGCATTGTTTTGCTAATTGCTCATCGTGAGTTACTAATACAAGAGTCGTACCATTTTTTTTATTTAAATCAAACAATAACGATTCAATCAGGCGACCATTTTTACTATCAAGGTTCGCTGATGGCTCGTCTGCAAAAAGTATTTTTGGCGCACCGATAAATGCTCGCGCAATAGCGACTCGTTGCTGCTCTCCTCCTGACAATTGTGCAGGATAATGCTTAAGCCTATGTGAAAGTCCCACATTATCTAGCAACTCAATAGCTTGTGCTTTAGCATCATGTTCTCCGGCCAGCTCTGCGGGTAACATAACATTTTCAAGTGCTGTTAAACTTTGCACCAACATAAACGATTGAAAGACAAAACCAATTTTTTCTGCTCTAACCCGAGCACGTGCTTCTTCATCAAGCATACTTAAAGCTTCGCCATCAATATGTACATCACCTTGACTTGCAACATCTAATCCCGCTAATAAACTTAATAACGTAGACTTACCTGAGCCTGAAGCACCAACAATAGCAACGGACTCTCCTGACTTGACAGAGAAGTTAATATCGCGAAGGATAGTAAGGCTTCCTTCAAGTGTGCTAACACGCATGGTAAGACCTGATACTTGAATAACATTTAACTGAGAAAGTACTGACATGACTCGTTGTTTCCTAAAATCAATTATTATCGTAATTTTGACAAACCTATCATTTATAAGTTTTGCAAATGACAAAATTTTACTTATTGGTGATAGCTTAAGCGCTGGCTATAGTCTTGAGCAAGCACAAGCATGGGTTCATTTGTTACAAAATAAATATAGAAAGGACAACAGACCCATCACCATTGTTAATACCGCTATTAGTGGCCAAACTACAGATCACGCTTTGTTAAAAATTGATGCTTGGCTAACAACACACCAACCTAGTCATGTGATAATTGAGCTTGGTGGTAATGACGGTATTAGAGGTTTTCCTGTTAAGTTGCTACAAAAAAACTTATCTCTACTTGTCAAAAAAAGTCAGCAACATGGAGCAAAAGTTGCTTTAATGGAAATTCAAATACCACCTAATTTAGGCTCAAGGTATCGCCAAATATTTACCGGCAGTTATCACAAAATAACAAAACAAACAGGTGCTTATCTTATGCCCTATTTTATGTCTGATATTGCAGGTGACTCTTCTTTAATGCTGAATGACAACTTACACCCAAACGCAAAAGCACAGCCAATCATTCGTGACTTTATGTATAGTGAGATTGATAAATGGCTAAACCGCTCGTAACATCGTTGAACTTAAAACAAATACTAGGTGATAACTCAATGATAGGGTTAATTTGTTAATGATTCATTCTTATCAAAACGTGGTTCATTAGCTAATTTAATTAGTATAAGAAGTTGTTTTTAAGGTAAACTTGCCCTCCTATGGTGAGTGATTTACAAGGCACTCCCCGAGAAAAAACTTCTGCTAGGCTGATAATTGTCAAACTATAGTCCGGCATAACTTTCAGAAGCACCAAAAACTTTTTCTTTTTAAGAACTCAACGAAATTAGAGCATTATTATGGACTTTATCTGGATACTTTTCGCTTTTATCTGTGGCTTGGCGGCAAAATCCACCGCACTCCCTCCCTCAATTGGTTTCCTTGCAGCAGGGTTTATCTTAAATATTTCAGGTTATCAATCAGATGAAAGCTTAAGTTTATTAAGTAATCTAGGCATTACCATTATGTTATTTACTATCGGCTTAAAACTGAACGTAAAAAATCTATTTAAAACTGAAGTTTGGTTGGGCTGCTCTTTACATACCCTACTTTGGATTGTGGTTACCATAACATTTGTTAAGTTACTCGCTTTAATGTCAGTGAGCTATTTCAGTGAGCTCGACATAATGACCGCGGCATTGATCGCTTTTGCTTTAAGTTTCAGTAGCACGGTTTGTGTTATAAAATTATTAGAAGAAAATGGTGAAACACGTACTCGTCATGGAAAATTAGCGGTAAGTATTCTTGTGATTCAAGATATTGCGGCTGTTGCTTTTTTAGTTTTCGCTACAGGTAAAACACCGTCAATCTGGGCATTTTCACTGCTTGGTTTATTTCTAATTAAACCTCTTATTAATAGAGTGATCAGTCATGTTGGGCATGGTGAATTAATTCCTTTAATGGGTTTCTTCTTAGCGTTAGGTAGTTACGAATTATTTGAATTGGTCAATATTAAAGGCGATTTAGGGGCATTGTTGGTCGGAATGTTCTTAGCTTCGCATGTTAAAGCGACTGAAATTAATAAAGCGTTAATGAGCTTTAAAGATATATTTTTAATTGGTTTTTTTCTCTCTATCGGTTTTACCGCGATACCAACATTAGAAATGTTAGGTTTAGCGAGTTTACTCGTACTCCTTATTCCTATTAAATTTGTTATGTTTTACGGAATATTCAGTCTATTAAAAATGCGTTGTCGTAGTGCTTTTCTTAGTGCGCTTACCTTAAGTAATTTTAGTGAGTTTGGCTTAATTGTTGGTGCGCTAAGCGTAACTGCAGGCTGGCTCAGCAATGACTGGTTAGTTATTCTTGCATTAAGCATGGCTATCTCATTTATTTTAACAAATATCATTTATCGGTTTGCTCATACGCTTTTTGCGAAACATAGAGATTTTTTATCTCGCTTTGAACGACAAGAAAAACTCGTCGAGGACAGCTTTTGTCAACCATCTCAGCGCCCTATCGTTATCATCGGCATGGGTCGAGTTGGTATGGGGGCTTATCAAGCCATCAATAGCCATAGCACCAAACCCGCATGGGGCTTAGATGCCGATAAAGAAAAAATAACCTGGTTAACCAGTGAAGGGGTCAAAGCCTATTATGGCGATGCTGAAGACATCCATTTTTGGGAAAGTATGGATCTTTCACGACTTAAACTCGTGTTACTTGCACTACCCTCAGTACAAGATGCTATCAGTATTACGACACAGTTAAATGCTGCGAATTATCAAGGTAAAATTGCGGCAGTTGCACGTTATGACGACGAACGAGCGGAGCTAGAAGAATTTGGCATTGATAAAGTATTTAACTTTTATACTGAAGCAGGTGTCGGCTTCGCAGAAGAAAGTGTGGCGCTTTTATCTGAAAAATTTTAAGCTGCAAGACAAAACAAGTTGATTTTTATTTTCAATTCTAAGATGTGGGGAAGTGATGTATTTCCCATTGACAAACTATAAAACACAAAAAAACCTTAAATAACTTTATTTATCAATTAACTACACAAACAACTGGCAGAACTGTGAAAAAATAGCATTAATTAAAAATTACACTACAATTAGTTATACAAGCTTACCAAGCGATATAAAGTTAATTTATTTGGTAATAGCGGAATAATTCAAAAATGCTCGCACATGGTTTGAATAATTAATAATATATATTATTAATTGTAATGATATTTTTATTGTATAAAGAATTTTGAAGTGGAAAATTAACTAGCATATGGCTCAACCCCTTGAGTCTCCCTTAAGCCCAAACAACTATGTTATGGGCTTTTTTTTATCCTATATTTTCATGGGAAACAATAATATTACAGTGAAAATAATCGGTTAAAGTTATCAGTAGAAAGTTTAGCTATTGTTTCCAGTGACTGCCCTCTAATACTCGCTAAATGTTTTGCTACTTCGACCACGTATGCTGGCTGATTTTCCTTACCTCGGTGTGGTACTGGAGCTAAATAAGGAGCATCTGTTTCAATAAGAAATTTATCATCAGGTACAAGCGCTGCGACTTCACGCAATGCAGTGGCATTTTTAAAGGTTACAATACCCGAAAATGAAATATAAAACCCTAAGGCTAATGCTTGCTCTGCCATATCCCAACTTTCAGTAAAGCAATGCAAAATACCACCAACCTGCTCAGCTTTCTCTTCTCTCATAATAGCTAAAGTATCTTCTTGCGCTGTGCGTGTATGAATAATTAGCGGTTTATTTAGGTCTTTAGCCACCTGTATGTGTTTACGAAAAGAGTCCTGCTGCAGAGCTTTTGTTTCTGGAGCATAATGATAATCAAGACCTGTTTCACCAATAGCAATCACACGCTCATGAGTTGATAATTGAGTCAACAGCTGTTTATTTACTTTATCTTCTTGATTGAGTGGGTGGGTTCCGCAAGAAAGTAAAACATTTTCATAATTTTTTGTTTTTTCAAGCATCGCAGGAAAATCATCGAGTGTAACACTCACGCACAGCAGTTTAGTCACTTTTGCATTGGCGGCAGCTTGTACTACGTTATCTAAGCTATTCTGGTGAAGGGAAAGATCAAGGCGGTCTAAATGGCAATGGGAGTCTATAAACAACTGAATGTTCCTGTATATGTTATAAAGCGAAAGTAATTAATTTTATAGAGGTGACAATTACATTGTTAATGTGGACTCTGATGAATTCAAATGTCGAGCAATAATTTGCTCAATTTGATGGCGAATTTTATCTGGATCTTCAATAAAAGTAACCCCTACACCTGGAGGCGTGCCATTTTGAGCACCGATTGGAGTTAACCAGCAAATTTCTCCTTGGATCACTGATGGCTCTAGCGAATCAGGCAACAATATATGTAATTCTACTTGATCACTTAATTCATATTGACGGGGAGTTCGTACAAATAAACCACCATCAGCTAAAAAAGGCATAAAAGCTAAATATAAATCACGTTCTGAGTGAAATTCTGCATTTAATGGTACCAAAGGTAATCTCCGTTTATCTGCTTAAATTAGATTTACAAGGTTCAACTAATACCTGTTATTTTCTACTTACAATTTCATGAAGTGAGAAATGTAATTTTTCAAGTACAAAGGTTGCATTGGCTTGTGGTAATAATTTTAGTACTTTACTGGCGTCTATGATAGTTTTATATAATTGATTTAAGACTTGAGGACTCAATTTACTATAATCGACGGCTTGTTCAGCTTTTGTTGGTGACTGCACAGAATAACTAGGTAAAAACTGTTCACGTAATAAATTAACCGTAATTTTCTCTAACCAACGTAGAGCATGCACTTGTTCACCAATCAATTTAAGAAACCCCTCACTGCCTTGCTCTCCTCTATCAGCGCTTGTTAAATAATTTAAAAAACAGGCCTTAAAATTTTCATAAGCTTCGTTAACCGCTTTATCTTGTAGCTCAGGCAGGTGACTTAAATTAATAAACGTATTTGACTCACTACTCACTGAATTATTTTCTTGTTGATTAAATTGCGTAACAAGCGCTTCACCAACAAGCCCTTTCATACTCAGTAATCGACAACGACTTATAATTGTTGGTAATAACAACTCAATATCATGAGTGAGCAGAATAATAATACTGTTTGGACTTGGCTCTTCTAATGTTTTTAATAACGCATTGGCGGCTGCTACTGTCATCGATTGTGCATCTGGGATTAAGATAGTTTTAAATTTACCAATATGTGCTGTTTTTTCTAGAAAAGCATTGGCTCGGCGTACATCATCGATACCAATACTTGCTCCTGTTAATTCAAGCGTTAAATGATCAGGGTAACTTTGATTATTTGCTAATAAGCAAGTTTTGCACCTGCCGCAAGCACTGAGTTCACTTACATGAGAAATATCGATAAACTTCTGCTGTTCAAGCTCTTTATTTAAGGTTTGGCACAATAAAATATTAACTAACCAATGAGCTAGCTCTAATTTACCTGATCCAATAGCACCATTGATTAGAATAGCGTGAGGCAAGGTATTATTAATATATTGTTGAGTAAGAACTTGTTGGTGCGACATAGTTACCAAATTTTTTAATAGAGAATTATCAACGGTTATTATTTGCTATTAATAGCTTATCAACAATATTAATCACGTCAGTTAAAACTTTCTTTTTTGATTGTGAGGCATCGACAATGGAAAATTTATCGGGTTGTTGCTCTGCTTGTTTCAAGTAACCATTGCGCGCTTTTATCAGGAAGTCGAGTTTTTCACCTTCCAAACGGTCAAGCCCCTCACCTCGACTTTTTACCCGCTGCAAACCTTCGACTGGGTCTAAATCTAAAATGATATTCATATCCGGTTGAAAACCACCTAAAGCAAGATTATTTATCGTCGTTATCGTTTCTAAATCAATGCCGCGAGCATAGTGCTGAAAACTAAACGTTGCTGCATCAAATCTGTCAGAGATAACAATTTTTCCTGCGTCTAAAGCCGGCTTTATCTTTTCTTGTATATGTTGTGCTCGACCCGCACCAAATAACATCAACTCGGTAATATCCGTCATTTCAGGTGTGTTGACATCTAAAATAACATCTCTAATTTTTTCACCAATCGGTGTACCACCTGGCTCTCTTGTTAATAACACTTTTAAACTTTTAGTCTTAAGATGTTTTTCTACTTCATTAATAACTGTTGTTTTTCCAGCACCATTACTGCCATCAAAAACAATCATAAAACCTTTATTCATATTATTTCTCTAATATTTTTTATCAAGTTATTTTGGATAATTCATAAGGGAAACTCAAATAACATTACCAAACACGACTTAACTTCCCTTTTAGCCGTGTAGTTGTTCTGTATTATTTATTTTTTCTTTTGTTCAAATAAGCTTTAACTGCAAGGTTATGCTCTTTTAATGTTCGGCTAAAGGAGTGTTGACCATTACCTTGGCTAACAAAGTAATAATAATCACTTTTTTCAGGGTTAAGAGCCGCTTTCAATGCACTAAGACCCGTCATAGCAATGGGTGTTGGTGGTAAACCATTTATTCGATAAGTATTATAAGCTGTTTTTTCACGTAAATGTGCACGGGTTATATCACCTTGGTAGCGCTCACCTAAACCATAAATGACGGTAGGGTCGGTTTGTAAACGCATATTTTTATTCAAACGATTAACAAAAACAGCAGCGATATCCCTCTGCTCAGGTACATAACTAGTTTCTTTTTCAATAATAGAAGCCATAATCAATGCTTCATATGGCGTTTGATACGGTAAGCCGCTCATACGTTGCTGCCATAATGTTGCTAACTGTGTTTGCATTTTTTTATAGGCACGTTTTATTAAGGTAATATCACTTGTTCCTGCAGTAAAAGCGTAGGTATCAGGAAAAATCCAGCCTTCAGGGTTGCCATCAACTATATTTTTTATGCCTACTTCCTCAGCTATTTGAGCAATGGTTTTATTCGAGATGCTTTGCTCTATATGAGGGTGTGCCTGTAAAGCAATAAGAGCATCGCTAAATCGTGTTCCTTCAATAAAAGTCACCTTAAATTGATGTTCTTTACCTTCTACAACTTGCATTAATAACTCTAAGACACTTGTATTAAAAGCAATATTATAAGTACCCGCTTTGATATTGGCCTGTTGTGGAAATAAACGACCATAATTTCGTAACCAAAAACGATTATTTATCCAGCCATTATGTTCTAACTGTTTTGAAAATGCACTTATTGAGCTGCCTGGTTGTACTGTTATAAAATGGCTTTGTTTATTATCTTCAAATAATAATTTAGCATCTAGTGCTTGAGATAATTGCCAATATATTGTCAAGCCAGCAAATAAAAAAAGTAAAAGTGAAAATAATAATATTTTTTTAATCACCTATAAGTTCCTGTATTTTGAGTCTTAGTGTCTGCGCAGGCTCAAGGTTTAGCAAACGATTATTAAAGCACCTTACAGGTATAACTCCCGTTACTGAATTACAGGTAAACATCGCACTAGCTTGCTCTAATTGAACTAATGTTGTTGCTAAAACATTCACTTCACGTTTATAGTATTTAGAATAATTAGCCATGATGAATTGACGCATTAAACCGTCAACACCTGACACCTTAACATCTGGCGTGCAAAGGTCGCCATTCAACCAGTAAAACAGATTAGCACTTGTTGCTTCAATGACTTGCTCATTAATATTCATAACGACAAGATCATCTTCCTCTCGATTATCTAGTTCACGTCTAAGCAATACTTGCTCTAAGCGGTTAAGATGTTTTATACCGGCTAACATGGGACTAATAGAAATTTTTTGCTGACTGATCCCAATATTGATGCCTGATTTAGCAAGTTCGTCATAATGTGCAGGATAATCAAAAACCATGACGATAATATTACTCGCATCATGATTAAGACCTTGACGTGAATAACCTCGACCACCACTACCTGCGGTGATTATTACTTTAAGCACAGCTAAAGAATAATCTTTAGCTGTGCTACTAAGTTGGTTTGTTAACTCGTCTTGTGTCAATAAAAGAGGTAAAGGGATCGCTAATTTACTGCAGCCATCAACTAAACGTATTACATGCTGCTTTAATAACTCAACTCGACCGCTAACAATTTTAGCTGTGGTAAATAAACCATCACCATAAGCTAAACCTCTATCGTTAATAGCAAGGTTTGTTACGATTTCACCATTAATTGCACAATATTTCATTTTTATTTATTGATCTACCATTAACTTATATTTCAGGCATAAAAAAGCCCGAATAGCTTCCCATAACGTTAAGGAGTAGTATTCAGGCTTAAGCTTTTGATATCAAGCTTTATAGTGCTATGTTTAGATTTTTTTGAAAATTAGTGAGCCGTTAGTACCGCCAAAACCAAAAGAGTTGCATAAAACATAATCAAGATTAATATCACGAGCATCACCAGCAATATAATCAAGATCACAACCCTCATCAGGGTTATCAAGGTTGATTGTTGGTGGTACTTGGTTATGCATGAGTGCTTGGATACTAAAGATAGCTTCTATTGAGCCTGCGGCACCCAATAAATGACCGGTCATTGATTTGGTTGACCCCATCATAACATCATACGCACTTGCACCAAATACAGTTTTAACGGCATTAGTTTCTGCTATGTCCCCTGCTGCTGTAGAGGTACCATGGGCATTTATATAACCAATTTTGCTAATATCAACTTTGGCATCATTGATAGCATTTTGCATTGCACGAGCTGCACCATCACCATTGGTCGGTGGTGATGTCATGTGATAAGCATCACCGCTCATGCCAAAACCAGCTAACTCAGCATATATCTTCGCACCACGCGCTTTAGCATGCTCATATTCTTCAACCACAAGAACACCTGCACCGTCACCTAATACAAAGCCATCGCGATCTTTATCCCAAGGACGAGATGCCGCTTGTGGATCATCATTACG
>JAWSUX010000486.1:0-607 GCA_033852215.1 Colwellia sp.
TTAGCTAGTCACTAAATCTTTTTTCTCAGCTGGACGAATTTGCTGACGTTCTGTGGTGAAAATAACTTTGTCATCAAGCTTATCACTGTTAATAAAGTGATTAAAACGCTTCAACTTCTTAGGATCATTAATCGTTACTTTCCATTCACATTCGTAAGTGTCTACTAAATGGCTCATTTGATCTAAAAGCTCATCATTGATTGATAGTTTATCGTTTATTACCACTTCTTTAAGATAATCTAAGCCACCTTCAAGGTTTTCTAACCAAACAGAAGTACGTTGTAAACGCTCACCGGTGCGAACATAAAACATAAAGATGATATCGATATAACGTAACAGGGTTTCATCATCAATATCGCTGGCAAATAAATCTGCGTGACGTGGACGCATACCGCCGTTACCACCCACATATAAGTTCCAACCATTATCGGTAGCAATAACACCAAAATCTTTACTTTGCGCTTCNNGCACAACCTGAAACTGCCAGTTTTACTTTATGAGGAGAACGAACACCGCGGTATCGTTTTTCAAGTAAAATAGCCATACTGGTGCTATCTTGCACACCGTAACGACACCAAGTACTACCGACACAAGATTTAACCGTACG
>JAWSUX010000487.1:0-3559 GCA_033852215.1 Colwellia sp.
AATCTTAATAAGTTATAATTTTGAAAAAATTATTTTTAAATATATATGTAAAGGTTAGTTATGCGCACTGCTTTTTATATTTCTGATGGTACTGCCATCACTTCAGAAGTTTTCGGACATGCTTTATTGTCATTATTTCCAACCGAATTTGAACACCAAACTATTCCATTTGTTGAAACAATTGATAAAGCACAAACTACCAAAGAAAAAATTAATAAAGCTTGCGCGCGTAATGGTGAGCCTGCATTGGTTTTTCATACCTTTGTTAACAATGATATTCGTGAAATTATCGATAGCTGCGATGGTGTTATTTACAATTTTTTAGAGCATTTTGTTGCACCGCTTGAGCAAGAGTTGCAATTGGCAGCTAAACCCAAAGCCCATAGAACCCATAGCATTCATGAAAACAGTTATGACTATCGTATTGAAGCCGTAAATTATGCACTAACAAATGATGATGGCTCAAATGTTACCAATTATGAAGATGCGGACATCGTTCTTGTCGGTGTATCACGCTCAGGTAAAACACCCAGTGCCTTATATTTGGCATTGCAATACGGTATTAAAGCCGCCAATTACCCCTTTACCGATGACGATATGGAAGAGTTGACGATTCCTGACTTTTTAAAGCCACATAAAAAGAAGCTTTTTGGCTTAACTATCGATGCTCAGCGATTAATGGATATTCGTGAAGGTCGTATGTCAAATAGTAAGTATGCTTCAGGTAGACAATGTCGAATGGAAGTGCGTGAAGTAGAAAAACTTTATAAAAAAGAAAAGATCCCTTTCATTAACACTACTAAGTTTTCAGTAGAAGAAATTACTGCAAAAATACTCAGTGAGACAGGCTTACAACGCTATAAATACTAAACGTGCATATAACATTAAAAGTAAAGACTAAATATCATGACGATTAAAACCGATGAATTACGTACAACACTTATTGAAAGCCTTACCTCTCCTGCTGAGCTCGCTAAGCAAATTCCATTAACCTCTGCCACAGCTGACTTTATTATAAAGAGCCGCAAGGAAATTGAAGCCGTAATCAGTGGTGAAGATAAACGCTTGTTGGTTATTATTGGTCCTTGCTCAATTCATGATACAAGCGCAGCAATAGACTATGCGAAAAAATTAGTCTTGTTGCGCGATAAATATAAAGATGAATTATTGATTGTCATGCGTATTTATTTTGAAAAGCCGCGCACAACGGTTGGTTGGAAAGGCTTAATAAGTGATCCTGATTTAGATAAATCATTTCATGTCGCTAAAGGTTTAAAACTAGCACGTAATTTACTTGTTGAAATAAATGAACTGGGCTTACCTGCAGGCACTGAGTTTTTAGATATGGTTACTGGTCAATATATTTCTGATTTGATCAGTTGGGGCGCTATTGGTGCACGTACCACAGAAAGCCAAGTGCACAGAGAGTTGGCTTCGGCGCTTTCTTGCCCTGTTGGTTTCAAAAATGGTACCGATGGCAACGTTAAAATTGCCTTAGATGCCATTCAAGCATCAAGCGTACCTCATGTGCTTTATTCTCCCGACAAAAGCGGACAAATGTGTATTTATCAAACGCATGGCAATCCGTTTTCCCATGTTATTTTACGCGGTGGTAAAGTCCCTAACTACCATGAAGTCGATATCAGCGAAACCTGCAACAAACTAACCAAGGCTGGACTTAGCGAAAGTATTATGATTGATTGTAGCCATGGTAATAGTTATAAAGATCATACTAAACAAATTGATGTGGCACACTCAGTAGCAAACCAAATAACCAAAGGTAACATCAGCATTTTTGGTGTCATGATTGAAAGTTTCATCGTGGCAGGTAACCAAACAGTAAAAGCCGATATACCACTAATTTATGGGCAAAGTATTACTGATGCCTGTATTGATTTAGACGTTAGTGAGAATATTTTAATGTTGTTAGCTGATGCAGTGAAAAGTAGGCTGTAACAATAATTAGCCCAATTAAACTACTTTCAATAACTAATAGATATAGAACGTAATCAGTAAAATCAGGAGTTAAAAAATAAAAAGGCAGTAATATATTTAAAATATTACTGCCTTTTTTTGTCGTACTTTATATAAAGTGTTTACAATATTCTTTCAAGTAAACCATTACAACCCGCTTCAACTAAATCAAGTACATAGTCAAAACCTTTAGCACCACCATAATATGGATCAGGCACCTGCTCTTCTTCATGCTCAGTAGCAAAATCTAACAGTAAATGTATTTTGTATTGCATTGCACTAGGCGCAATTTTTTTTAATTCTTCAATATTATGATGATCCATCGCTAAAACCAGATCGAAATTATCAAAATCTTGTACAGTGGCTTTACGTGCTTTCATACCATCAAAAGAATAACCACGGGCAATGCCTGCTTTTTGCGCACGATGATCTGGCTTTTCTTTGTTATGCGCACCCACGGTACCTGCGGAATCAATATTCAAGCTTAAGCCTTTTGCTGTCGCTTTATGGCGAAAAACAGCTTCAGCACTCGGTGAACGACAAATATTGCCCATACAGACAAACAATACAGATTTTACGTTTTTCAAAACAAACTCCGCTATTATCGATAAGTTACACAAATTTTTAGTAAAGTAAGGACTTAAACTAACAACTTTTAGGTATCAATATACTACATTTTTTTCAGGGAATAACATAATTAGTTTTAGGGTATTTCTAAGGTATTCTAGACGTTACTCTGCCTATAATTTCTATCAAATAATTTATCAAAAGGGGATATTAATGAGAAGCCTTAGGAAATAACGAGTGGCGTTATACATCAAGAATTAATGAGTTATCTTATTAGATTATTTAATATGCAGATTATTTTTTTTATTCACTGAACATTAGGGCTTGTTGATCTTTCGCGCTCATTATTCAAACAGTATTTTACTGTTTATCGTTTTGATTACCTAAAGGTAACAATATTTAGTTATTGAGTAAAATTACTCAATATGTACTACCTCGCTAAAATTGAAATTTAAATCGTACAAAACAATACAAAACTAAATCTGATAATTTAATCTACAATAATAGGTGTATTTAGTACAAAAAACAGTCTCGAAAGATCAACAGACCCTAATGAAAAAATCTATAACAAGCTTTATATTTTTCTAGGGTGCGGAATTAACATCCATACTTTTATGTAATATACACACTATTAAGATTTGATTAACTTTGTATCCGTTGTAATAAATTACATGATTAGACTGGGGATACTTGCTATAGCCTTCTCTTATGTAATCACAGTTAAGCCCCAACTCTGGTTCATCTGCTAGCAATTGAAATGTACTGTCTTATATTTTTAAATAATCATTTCTTTGTGCTGTGCCCCAAGTTAATTTAGTGTATCGAGCTATTTTAATTAAAAAAAATTGTAACTACTCAGCCTATAAAAAGTGGGGCATTAATTCATGGAAGGGATAAAGGGCTTTCCGTTAAACAGATCAATCAAGGCATCAAGCCTATTAATGCCTTGTTTTTTCACCGTCGATAAATAACTTCTTAGCGAGCAGAAGTGCACACCACCAGGGTGGGATCGCGCATT
>JAWSUX010000488.1:0-486 GCA_033852215.1 Colwellia sp.
TCACCTTAAGTGAACGGCATTATGCTTACGCAGCTTTTTTTATGGTTATTATTATTCTTTAATGAATGTCTGTTTATCTGTTTTTCAGTTGAAATTTTTGACTCATCATCAATTTTTGAGTGATTTTGTGTTGTGGATTTTTCATTACTTCAGCCGTTTTACCACGTTCAACAACTTCGCCCTGCGATAAAACTAAAACATCATCGCTAAAGTGACGGACAATACCTAAGTTGTGTGATATCAGTATGTAAGCTAAGCCCATCTGCTGTTGAAGATCTAATAGCAAGTTAATCATCTGCGAACGTAATGAGGGGTCTAATGACGCAAGTGCCTCATCGAGAATAATTACTTGGGGTTGTAAAATAATAGCTCTAGCTAAAGATATACGCTGCTTTTGCCCACCAGAAAACATGTGAGGATAAAAGTTCATGTGATCACCAAGCATACCTACTTTTTGTAGGGTCGTTCGAATCAGTTTTTTACGTT
>JAWSUX010000489.1:0-2768 GCA_033852215.1 Colwellia sp.
TGGGTGTGCAAGTACCGACAGGCTTTGCCACCACGTCCTTTGCCTTTAATGAGTTTCTAGAGCAAAGTGGTATTAATGAGAAAATATACCTTCTACTTGATGATCTTGACGTTGCTGATTTAAGTGCTTTAGCAAAAGCGGGTGCAACAATTCGTCAATGGATTATTGATACGCCTTTTTTACCTGCAATGCAGCAAGATATTGCACAAGCTTATAGCAAATTAGCGGGTGATTTTGCTGATGATGCTTCATTTGCTGTGCGCTCTTCAGCAACAGCTGAAGATATGCCAGATGCTTCATTCGCTGGCCAACAAGAAACCTTTTTAAATGTTCGTGGTTTTGATTCAGTCATGGTTGCGATCAAGCATGTTTTTGCCTCATTGTTTAACGACCGTGCAATTTCTTATCGTGTGCACCAAGGTTACGATCACCGAGGCGTTGCGTTGTCTGCAGGTGTACAACAGATGGTACGTAGTGATATTGCAGCTTCTGGTGTAATGTTCTCTATCGATACAGAATCAGGTTTTGATCAAGTGGTTTTCATTACCTCAAGTTTTGGTTTGGGTGAAATGGTAGTACAGGGGGCGGTAAACCCTGATGAATTTTATGTTCATAAACCAACACTCGCCAATAATAAGCCTGCGGTTGTACGTCGTAATATTGGTAGCAAAGCCATCAAGATGGTTTATTCCGACAGTGTGGAACATTCTAAACAAGTTGAAATTGTTGATATTGATGAAGCGGACTCAAATCGTTTTTCTATTACCGATGCTGAAGTAGAAGAATTAGCGAAACAAGCGGTAATTATTGAAAAACATTACGGTCATCCTATGGATATTGAATGGGCTAAAGATGGCCTAGATGGCAAGCTTTATATTGTGCAAGCACGTCCTGAAACCGTTAAAAGCCGTGAAAGTGGTAATGTAATGGAGCAGTTCCAATTACAAGATAAAACAAAAGGCAGTTTAGCAGCAACTCCAACGGTGATTTGTGAAGGTCGCTCTATTGGTCATAAAATTGGTAGTGGTAAAGCAAAAGTATTAGCCTCGTTGGCTGAGATGGATAAAATTCTTCCAGGCGATGTTTTAGTGACTGATATGACAGACCCTGATTGGGAACCTATCATGAAACGTGCTTCTGCTATTGTGACTAATCGTGGTGGTAGAACATGTCATGCGGCTATTATTGCGCGTGAAATGGGCATTCCTGCGGTTGTTGGTTGTGGCAATGCTACCGACCTTATTAGCACGGGTGATGAAGTAACCGTTTCGTGTGCAGAAGGTGATACAGGTTTTATTTACCGCGGAAAACTTGACTTTAAAGTGACCACATCAGAAATTAATGCGATGCCTGATTTACCATTAAAAATAATGATGAATGTTGGTAACCCAGATAGAGCCTTTGGTTTTGCTAAACTGCCTCATGCAGGTATTGGTTTGGCACGCTTAGAGTTTATCATCAATAAAATGATTGGTATTCACCCTAAAGCGTTATTAAATTTCGATGATATGTCACCTGATTTACAAGACGAAATTAATGATATTATTGCGGGTTACGATAACCCAGTAGAGTTTTATATTGCTAAATTAACCGAAGGTATTTCAACTCTTGCTGCGGCGTTCTCACCAGAAAAAGTGATTGTGCGCATGTCAGATTTTAAATCAAACGAATACGCTAACTTAGTTGGCGGCGAAGCGTTTGAACCTGATGAAGAAAACCCAATGATTGGTTATCGCGGCGCGGCACGTTATATTTCTACCGATTTTAGAGATTGTTTTGCCCTTGAATGTGAAGCGATAAAACGTGTTCGTAACGACATGGGTTTAACCAATGTTGAAGTCATGATTCCGTTTGTACGTACTTTGGGAGAAGCGGCTGCAGTTATTGATATTCTAGCCGAGCATGGTTTGAAACGCGGTGAGAATGGTTTACGTATTATTATGATGTGTGAATTACCTTCAAATGCGTTATTAGCGGATCAGTTCCTTGATTATTTTGATGGCTTCTCTATTGGGTCAAATGACTTAACGCAGTTAACCCTTGGTTTAGACAGAGATTCAGGTTTAATCGCGCATTTATTTGATGAGCGCGACCCTGCAATTAAGATATTATTAGCCATGGCGATAAAAGCGTGTAAAGCCCGAGGGAAATACGTTGGTATTTGTGGTCAGGGTCCTTCAGATCACGAAGACTTTGCTGCATGGTTAGTAGAGCAGGGGATTGATAGTGTTTCACTTAATCCTGATACTGTTTTGCCAACGTGGTTGTATCTTGCTGAGCAATTGGCCAAAAAATAAGATAAATATTATCAGTTTGTCTTTCTAAAAATCAAATAAAAAGGGGCGATTTATTCGTCCCTTTTTTATCTCTATTAATTTATAAATCAGTATAAATATACTTCAATGAACTTTAAAAATTTGCACTATAAAAAATAAAATTAGCATAAGAATTCAATTTGACCATGATATACTTGACTAAATGTCCCGTTATCCCTATTTATTTATGCTACCTAAAATCACTCACCAAGCACACTTACCCTCTCTTTATCATGATTTTATTAATGAGCTAACACAAGACCAAAACTTTACTGGCAATATTGATGCTAGTTATAGTGGGCGTCTTAGTGTTGCGACCGATAATAGTATTTACCAGCAATTGCCACAGTTGGTTATTCAACCACGAACCAAACAAGACATTGTTTTGTTAGCTAAAACGACAAGTGAAGCAAAGTATCATGAAATTAAATTCAGTGCGCGTGGTGGTGGTAC
>JAWSUX010000490.1:0-650 GCA_033852215.1 Colwellia sp.
CTTAACGGGAAAATTATCGGTACAGCACAGTGCTCTTTCATTGCTTTAATGACTTGCTCTGTGAATAAGCCCGCCTGCCCTGACACACCAATTAAAATATCGGGTTTCGCTCCATGCATTACCTCAATAAGTGAGGCATATTCGCCAGCAATATCCCATTTATTTATGGCAAGTTTATTTTGCACAAGCTTTTGTTGAAAGTCGCGTAAATTAGCCATACCTTCCGTTAATAACCCAAATCGGTCTACCATAAAGACTTGGCTACGTGCTTCTAGTGGAGAAATTCCTTCATTAACCATTTGGCTAATAATTTGTTCTGCAATGCCACAACCTGCAGAGCCCGCGCCAACAAAAGCCACTTTTAACTGCGATAACTTAACGCCTTTACTACGACAAGCAGCTAATAAAGTACCTACCGTAACAGCTGCAGTGCCCTGAATATCATCATTAAAACAACAAATTCTATCGCGATAACGTTGCAATAATGGCATAGCATTAGGTTGAGCAAAGTCTTCAAATTGCAGCATAACTTGAGGCCAACGACGTTTTACTGCACTAATAAATAACTCTAAAAACTCATCATACGAATCTTGATCGATACGCTTATGGCGTGCTCCCATATACATAGGATCATCAAGTAATTTTTGGTT
>JAWSUX010000491.1:0-3704 GCA_033852215.1 Colwellia sp.
CATTACTTGACCGTATGGAAGTTATTCGTTTATCGGGTTATACCGAAGATGAAAAACTTAATATTGCTCGAAATCACTTGGTCAACAAACAAATAGGACGTAATGGTTTAAAGAGCACAGAAATCGAAATTAACGATAGCGCTATTGTTGGTATTATTCGTTATTACACTCGTGAAGCTGGGGTGCGTAATTTAGAACGTGAAATATCTAAATTATGTCGTAAAGCAGTAAAGGCAATATTGCTTGATAAAAAATTGAAAAAAGTTGTGGTAAGCCAAGATAACTTGAATGAGTTTCTAGGTGTACAACGTTTTGACTACGGTAAAGCGGATGATGAAAATCGTATTGGTTTAGTTACAGGTTTAGCTTGGACGCAAGTCGGTGGTGAGCTACTTACCATTGAAACCGCATCAGTGCCTGGTAAAGGTAAATTAACTTATACGGGGTCGCTTGGTGATGTGATGCAAGAATCGATACAAGCAGCAATGACCGTTGTACGAAGTCGTACAGAAAAATTACGTATTAATGAAAACTTTTATGAAAAGCGTGATATTCATGTACACGTGCCAGAGGGAGCTACACCAAAAGATGGACCAAGTGCAGGTGTTGGTATGTGTACTGCGCTCGTTTCAAGTTTAACGGGTAATCCAGTGAAAGCTGACGTAGCGATGACAGGTGAGATAACTTTACGTGGTGAAGTGTTAGCAATAGGTGGTTTAAAAGAGAAGTTATTAGCTGCGCATCGCGGTGGCATAAAAACGGTTATTATTCCTCATGAAAATGAGCGAGACTTGGAAGATATTCCTGAAAATGTCAAAGCCGAATTATCTATTCATCCAGTAAAATGGATAGATGAAGTGCTTAACTTAGCGCTTGAACACCCTGTAGAACAATGGCAAGTTGAAAAGTAATTTGTTTATAATATTGCCTTTTTTATTAATTTACAGTGAAAAAGGCAAAATAATCGACAGAAAAGATAAATAAATGCTAAAAAGTGAAATTATTGCTTTTCAAACGCTGAAACTATGGTAAGTTATCTACGCTTACATCGCTAGACCCCTTATGCACTGTGAAATAGAGCATAAATTAAGGGTAGCCAGTTGGCAAAAACTAATTTTCAAAACCCAACGCTTGAGGTTACTTAAAAAGGGATAACTTATCTTTTTTCTAAGTACATAATAATAAGGATAGCGTTGCATAATAACAATTGAAGGGGTATACACTGTGAATAAATCTCAACTAATCGAGAAAATTGCTGCTGGTGCAGACATTTCTAAAGCTGCTGCAGGTCGTGCATTAGATTCATTTATTGGCGCTGTTACCGATGAATTAAAAGATGGCGAGCAAGTAGCTTTAGTTGGTTTTGGTACTTTTTCTGTACGTGACCGTGCTGCACGCACTGGCCGTAACCCTCAAACGGGTGCAACAATTGAAATCGCTGCTGCTAAAATCCCATCTTTTAAAGCCGGTAAAGCATTAAAAGACGCTTGTAATAACTAATGAACTTTAGTTGTTAAGCAACTGAAAACCACCTTCTTAGGTGGTTTTTTGTTTTAATGACTTTTTTCCTTCAAAAAAATTATTTGTATTTAATGAAAATTGTGCTTCAAGCAGTACTTTACATCTGCTAAAATCGCGAGCATCGTTAGATAAGTAAACTTACTATTTATTACGTAGATAGGTTAGACGCTTAGATAGGCTCACATAAAAAGAGATTAAAATGTTAGAAGATATTCGTGAAAAATCGCAAGGACTAACAGCCAGAATTATTCTTGGTTTGATTATCCTAACTTTTGCAGTGGCAGGTGTAGGTAGTTATACTAATTCGGTTGATACTTCAGTGGCTACTGTTAATGGCGATGCCATTAGTCAACAAGACTTTAATAAAGCTTATCAAACACAGCGTAACCGTATGGCGCAGCAGTTTGGTGATATGTTTGATACGTTATCAAACGATAGTAATTATATGGCAAAATTTCGACAAGGCATTGTTGATAATTTAATTAATGAAAAATTAATTGATCAAAATA
This sequence comes from Colwellia sp., assembly GCA_033852215.1. Taxonomy (GTDB): domain Bacteria; phylum Pseudomonadota; class Gammaproteobacteria; order Enterobacterales; family Alteromonadaceae; genus Colwellia. Next base: position 2,031 of record JAWSUX010000491.1, read on the forward strand.
GTGACGCATTAGCGATTCGTGTTTCAGATGAACGTTTAAAGGACTCTATCCGCCAAATGCCAGAATTTCAAGTTGATGGTGTTTTTGATAATAATCGCTATTTAGCAATTATTAATCAAGCGGGTTTTTATCAATCATCAAATTTCCGTGATTACCTTCGTGTAGAAATGACTCGTCGTCAGTTAAGTCAGGCGCTAGTTTCGAGTGAGTTTAACTTACCTTACCAAGAGATGTTACAACTTACTTTAGAAAATCAAACGCGTGACCTTCGCTTTGTTACTATTGCTGCAGAACAGTTTAAATCAAGTGTTGATGTGAGTGAAGAAGAAGTCAAAACTTATTATTTAGCGAATCAAGTACGTTTTGAAAACAAAGAACAAGTAAAAGTAGATTATATCAGTTTAAATGTTGCTGATATTGCAAAAGATATTAAGATTACAGATGAAGAGCTTAAGCAATATTATCAAGAAAACCTTGTTAGCTTTACTCAAAATGAGCAACGTCGAGTTTCGCATATTCTTATCGAGTTTGCTGATGATGAAGCTGCAGCTAAAACACAAGCGGAAGCAGTATTAACTCGACTTAAAGAAGGTGAAACTTTTGCTAGCTTAGCAAAAGAGTTATCAAATGATACGTTTAGTGGTGAAAATGGCGGAGACTTAGACTGGTTAGAGTCAGGCATCATGGAAGAAAGTTTTGATACAGCAGCATTGGCTTTACTTAATGTTGGTGATATTACCCCACTTGTTAAAACAAGCTTTGGTTATCATGTTATTAAATTAACCGATTATAAAGCAATGGTAGTGCAAAACTTTACCGATGTTAAAGAAGACCTATTAGCTAAAGTCAGCAATGAAGAAGCACAAGATAAATTCTTCGCCTTACAGCAAGATATGGCACGTGTTAGTTTTGAATACCCAGATAGTTTAGATGATGCAGCTAATGAAGTTAATGTTAGTGTGCAAACATCATCTTGGTTATCTCGTACTGGTAATACAGCACCATTTGATCAAAACAAAGTTATTGAAGCTGCTTTCTCAAATCTTATTTTACAAGATAATATGAACTCTGATGTAATTGAAGTAAGTGATGAGATTGCCTTAGTTTTACGTTTGAATACTTTTCAAGAAGCGAATGTAAAACCATTAACGGAAGTGGAAGCGCAAATAAAAACGTTACTAATCACGCAAAAAGCAACCGAAACAGCTCAAAAGACAGTTGATGACTTATTAGCTGAATTAAAAGCAGGTTCGGATATTTCTGAACAATTAACAACGTTAAACGCAAGCTTTGAAATAAAAGCTAATGTGGCTCGTTACAGTAGTGATGTTGAGCAAAATATTACTCGTGCAGCTTTTGTTTTACCACATCCTATTAGTGGTGTTGTTTCAGCATCAAGTGTTGCGCTAAGTAATGGTGACCTTGCGCTTGTTGAAGTACAAGCGGTACAATTAAGTGATAATATTCCAGCTACACCTGATTTAACTAAGCAGCAGACATCACAATTAGCGCAGTCTGCGTATAAGAGTTATGTGGATTCATTAAAATTGGATGCTAAAATTACTCGTAAAGCAGTTAATGCTCCAGTGAACAGCTATTAATTAATATCTTGTTATTACTTCGGCATTAACTTAATAAAAAAAGCTGCTTACGCATAATGCCGATCAGTTAAGA
>JAWSUX010000492.1:0-418 GCA_033852215.1 Colwellia sp.
GCCTTTAATACACCTAAGTGTGCAGGCAAACGAGTGCCGCCACCTGCAAAAATAGGTACTATTGTTTTAGTCATTTAGTCACCTATTTTTAACGAATAGAATAATACCAAGTATGAACAATTTAAGCTGTTTTGCGACTTTAATTGCTCTTAAAAAGTAGGATAAGAAATTGCCTTTTGCGATACACTATTTAAACACGGGGCTATCACTAAAATCACAGAAGGAACGTTATGAAAACCTTAATGCTAATTATTATTCTAATCACTTGTTTATTTAGCGCATTTACGCGTGCAGATTTTGTTGATGTTGTGGCTAAAATTAAACCTTCAGTGGTTGGTATCGGTATTCATACACCAACGAGTAGGCCACAAAATATTTTACGTGGCACAGGTTTTGTTATTGGTGATGGGCATTATGT
>JAWSUX010000493.1:0-899 GCA_033852215.1 Colwellia sp.
TTATTGGTGATGGGCATTATGTAGTAACGAATGATCACGTTTTACCTGAATTTCTTGATGAGGCCTTGTTACAAAAAATGGCAGTTTTTATTGGCACAGGTAAAAACTCTAAGGTAAGAGAAGCTGAAATTATTGCTAAATCTAGCTTGTACGACTTAGCGATTTTAAAAATATCAGGTCCTGCTTTACCTGCAATGTCATTATCATCAGGTGATTTTTATGCTGATGGTAGTTATATTGCTTTTACGGGGTTTCCCATTGGTGCTGTATTGGGTTTATACCCAGTGACCCATCGAGGCATTATCGCCAGTGTTACACCAACCGTAGTTCCTGCAGCCTCCGCTGGGCAGATTAATTTAAAAATGCTAAAACGTATGCGTAATCCTTACTTGGTTTATCAGTTAGATGCTACGGCTTATCCGGGTAATAGTGGCAGTGCTATGTATGATATGAAAACGGGACAAGTTGTTGGCATTATTAATAAAGTATTTGTACAACAAACCAAAGAAGGTGTGATCAGTAATCCGAGTGGCATCACTTACGCTATTCCGGTTAAATTTTTACACAAAATATTAAAAGAGCATAATATTAGGCTTTAACTGATGAGTGAATAATCTACTTATGGGTTGAGTTTATTGGTGAAATTTTTGCTGTAATAGTGGTTGCTGCGATAGTTGATGATAAGGACTTAGTTGCTATCTGTTCTACATATAAGTTTGATAGCGGCACTAATTCAATATTGTGCTGCTTTAAGGTGGGGATTAATTGGCTTAATATTTTTATTGTTTCAGGGTGCGGATGCGCGATAGCAATCGCTGTCTGTTTCCTTTGAGCATAATGTATTAATTGCATAAATTGTTGCTTGATATAATCATCAGTTAACTGATTATCTAAAAATA
>JAWSUX010000494.1:0-698 GCA_033852215.1 Colwellia sp.
TTAAAGAGTCTAAAGATAGAGTTCGCAGCGCAATCATTAATTGTGGTTATGAATTTCCTGCTAAACGCATCACTATAAATTTAGCGCCCGCAGATCTGCCTAAGGAAGGTGGACGTTTTGATTTGCCTATTGCGGTAGGTATTCTCGCCGCTTCAGAACAATTACCTGCTGTTGACTTATCACAATATGAATTTGCTGGCGAATTGGCTTTGTCAGGAGAGTTACGCGCGATTGTTGGCGAGATCCCTGTTGCTATGGCAAGCAATGAAAGTGGCAGAACGTTGATTATCCCTCAACAAAATGCAGAACAAGCAAGTTGGGTTAAACAAGCTAGAATATATGCAATAAGTCACCTAACACAATTGTTTATGCACTTTGCTGGTCAGCACAGCTTGCCGTTAGTGGAAGATAAACCACGAAAGAAAAACAAAGAAAGTAAAGAGATAGATATTAGTGACGTTGTCGGTCAACCACTGGCTAAACGCGCGTTAGAAATTGCAGCATCAGGTAGCCATAATTTACTTTTTATTGGTCCGCCAGGCACAGGGAAAACAATGTTGGCTACTCGCTTAGCAGGTATTTTACCTGAGATGACTGAAACGGAGGCATTAGAAGTTGCGGCTGTCCAGTCTATTAGTCGTCAGCAAATAAATAATAAATCTTGGTCTACACGGCCGTTTAGGGCTCCGCATCATACT
>JAWSUX010000076.1:0-22420 GCA_033852215.1 Colwellia sp.
CAAAGCATAATCCCGCCCTGTGCACACCACCTTCTTCTGAGCGGAAACATCCTGATATTTTTTGCTTTAACTTGGTCATTCGAATATCTCGCTCGGCCAAATTATTATCAAACGGCAACGCGAAGTGATACATAAAGGCGAGTACTTCACTTTTATGCTCAATCAGACGGTTCAACAAATTATGACTCTTGTGCTTTTTTACTCTGCCACGTTTTTTTAATTTAGGCGTTTCAATAATGGGCATTTGCTGCTTGGCTTCTAACGTAATCCCATCGTAGTAATGTTCAAACCCTACTATCTGAGCTTGGTTCAATGCTGACCTCCCTGAAAATATAGCCTCTTCTACGGCCGATTTAATACCCAGTAAACATTCCTTCATTTTCTTCGCCCAAGGCTGTTGATATTGCTCTTCAACAAAGGTTAATTCACGTAAATGATGGGCATTACATAATACATGTTGGCAATTATATCGATAATAACTCATCCAATGGTCGTGCACTGCATAGCCTTGATACTCAGGAAGAATACCCATGTCATCCATCGCTTCTTTACCACGTTTTTTGTGGATAAAGTAATACGTTAGTTTTTCATTTGAGGCGACATGGAGCCAGTTAAGCTTGGTTTCAACACGTAATCCTGTTTCATCAAAGTAATTGGTTGGACTTGTTAATAATGTTGTTTTGAGCTGTTCGCTGAATTCAGTTAACGCATCAGCGCCTCGCGACAATACATTTTTAATCGTACCTTGGCTCAAGTGAATATTAAATAAATCTTGAAACATTTCTTGAGTACGTTGATAAGGTAAAAGCTGGTATTGGTTAAAGTAAGTGAGGGTAGCTTGAATGTTTGAGCCATATTGCGCCCCTTTACCAACACCGTCAGGAAACGTTGCTCTACTGTTTTTATTGCATATTTTACAGTGCTTAATTTGGGCTTGATGCTCAGTGACTTCGAGTTCAATTGGCGGTAAATCAAATATTTGTCGGCGCTCTACGTCAATAATAGGGGCATGAGACAAATCAGCGCAGCAATGCGTACACGACGTGATTTCATGCTTCTTGATAATGTCAGGCGTAGCCATCATTCGTAAGGTCTGACCTTTGTGACCTCGTTGACCGCCAGAAGGTTTTCCTGTTTTTTGACGTAAGCTTTTAGGGGCAGGTTTTGAATAGCCATCACTTGAAGGTGGCTTGCTACTATTGTTACTGTTTTTTGATAGTTTTTCTTTGAGCGTATTAACCTCTACGGTCAGGTTGCTTATTTGTTGCGTGAGAGAATCAATGGTTTTAGCTTGCACACGAACAACGTCCCAAAGTTGATCTATCAACGTTTGAGCTTCTTTAAGGTTTGTGGCTTGAGGCGCTTTATCATTCATACTGTCATGATAAAGCCTCAAAAGGATCAAGCAACTCGATCCTTTTAAATTTTGAAAATAATTTTATTTAGGCTGAGTAGTTACAAAAAATTCAACTTTAGTCGACAGGAGGAAATTATTAATTTTGGATAGGATCGAAGTTAGCGTATTGTAAATAAATCACTTCAGTACAAAAATGCTAGAGGGAAATCTACGGACAAAGACAGTCAATAGCATTCTCCCCATAAGCGTGGTTGTATTTATGAACTTAGTTATAAACCCAGTGATGCCATAAAATCATCATCAACGTCATCAGCATCATCTACAGGAGCTGGTGCATCAGTACCTTCAGCTTTTTCTTTTGCTTCACGTTCTAATATTTCATCCGGGTCACTCGCTTCAGCTGCATCAAAATCATGTAACTGAATAAATTCCGTTTTATCCATCGCAAATTCCAGATAAAATATTTTGTTAGTTGAAGTAGAAAAGGTGACCCTTCGCATTTGTGGTCTATCCATCGCGGTATCAACAGAAATTTGAACCAATTTAGTGATCGCCATCATTTTTGGTTGGCTTTGCGTTATATACGTTTGCAGTTGCTCTCTTACTCTAAAAGTAAAATCACCTACCAGCTGGTTCGTCAGTTCACCTAAAACATTCGCTACATCATCAGACATATGGCTCTGTGAAATTTCCGATTCAGGCATGCCCATATTACGCATATAATCCTGATAAATTTCCAATGCGGCGTCACTGGTAAAATTGGTCACAACTAAGCCATTAAATCCACCATCAAACAGGACAAAACTAGCAACATCGGGTCTTAGGCAAGTTTTCGTTATTTTCTGTACCATGGCTGAATAGGTAATACTATTGCCACTGGCTTTAGTCAGAACTTCACACACAGATTCACACAAAGTGATAAGCACTTGATCCGTATTGATTGTTTTATTTTTTCGAGTATTATTCACAGTGTAATATTCCTTAGAATTGAAATAATTTGTCAATCTAAACTTTATTGTACTATAGCAGAATTTTTTCCTACATTAACATAAATAATTACGATATAAGTATTGGAAAATTAAGCTGATATAAGGATGAGCGCACTCAATCAAGTCAATCTGATCGATAAATGGGTGAACTGAACTTTATAATTTGTACATTATCAACCGAGAGGTATAGGTATAGGTATAGGTATAGGTATTCTATCAAGGGCTTAAAGCAATAACGTTCCAGTAATTTTGCCCATATCATCTCTTTTAATCACAAGCTAAAACCAGTAAATTATTATGACGGTGAAGAATCCCCTTCATCCACCGTCCATTTATCTGTATCAATCCCATGTACTTTGATGGCATTAAGTCTAGTGGCCTCATTTTTTACGCTGTACAGCTAATTTTCGGCCCTAAGAAAAGCGGATATAGCCAATCGTTTCTGATATCATCTTATGCATTAATTATTAGACTTTGGATCACGCTACATATGATTACCTTATATGGAATAAACAATTGCGACACTGTAAAAAAATCACTTAAATGGTTAAGCGTAAATGATATTGAGCATGAATTGTATGACTTTAAAAAGCAGCCATTAACTCCCGAACTTTTAACAAATTTTGTTGAGAAAAGTGATTGGTCATTATTATTGAACAAACGCAGTACTACTTTTCGTAACTTGCCCGATGAAATTAAAAATAACCTTAGCGACGAAATAATATTTAATGCCGTACTTGAACAACCTACTTTATTGAAAAGACCTTTATTACCTTACCAAGGTAAGTTAAACCTAGGTTTCAAAGCTGAACAGTATCAAGCCATATTTACTCCAGATACGAAATAGGAACTTATAAATGGAAGAGCCTAATAAAATAAAACAAGAAAGTGCTGTAATCACGCTAGCGAAAGCATTGATGGCCAAAGCATCAGTAACTCCAGAAGATGCGGGCTGCCAAACCTTAATTGCGGATCGGTTAGCAGCATTAGGCTTTACCAACGAAAGCATGATTTTTGCTGACACGACCAATTTGTGGTCACGCCGAAATGGACAAATGAACGCAAATGACCCCGGTCACAAAAATGAACAAGATTTACTTTTTTGTTTCGCTGGCCATACAGATGTAGTACCCGCGGGAAACTTAGATCTATGGAAAACGCCACCATTTGAACCAACCATCATTGATGGTATGTTATATGGACGTGGTGCAGCAGACATGAAAGGCAGTTTAGCGGCGATGATAGTCGCTACTGAACGTTTTGTTGAAGGCCACCCAGATCACCATGGTGCAATATCTTACTTAATCACCAGTGATGAAGAAGGGCCTTTTATTAATGGTACAACTAAAGTTATTGATACTTTAGAAGCACGCAATGAAAAAATAACCTATTGCATTGTTGGCGAGCCATCAAGCACGAACCGTGTTGGCGATATCATAAAAAACGGTCGTCGTGGTTCTATTTCCGCTACTGTAGATATCAAAGGTAAACAAGGTCATGTCGCTTATCCTGAACACGTAAAAAACCCAATACATTTAGCGATGCCTGCATTAACTGAGCTAAGTCAGCGACAATGGGATCATGGTAATGACCATTTCCCTGCAACAAGTTTTCAACTATCAAATATTCATTCAGGTACAGGCGCAACAAATGTTGTACCAGGTTATATAACAGCACTATTTAACCTACGTTACAGCACTGAATTAACAGATCAAATGATTGTTGAGCAAGTTGAATCGATATTAGACAAACATCAACTTGATTATGATATTAAATGGACTTTTAATGGCAAACCCTTCTTAACAGAGCTCGTCGCTAATAAAAATGGTTTTCTAACCGCTGTATCTAATGCCGTAGAATCTGTTACCCAGCACAAACCTCAATTATCAACGTCTGGAGGCACCTCTGATGGTCGTTTTATTGCCCCAACAGGTGCAAAAGTAATAGAGTTAGGTCCTTGTAATACAACAATACATCAAGTCAATGAATGCGTTTCTTGTGATGATTTAGAAAAGCTGACTGATATTTATTATCAATGTTTGGTGAATATATTAACTAACAAATAATATTTAGTCTTAACTTTTTGCCTTAACTTAGCCCTAACCTTAAAAATCAGAGTAACATGAAAAAATCGACTACATTAATTGACGCTATGAAGGTAAGTGAGCTGTTAGGGCAAACAAAAGAACACCTGCACGACTTAAGTGACACTGTCGCAATTCATAAAGAAATGTTACCTGCTTTTAATGCATTGTCTTCGGCCGCTAAGTCCGCAGGTATTAACATTAAAATTGCCAGTGGTTTTAGATCATTTGATCGGCAATTAATGATATGGAATAACAAGTTTAGTGGTAAAAGCCTTATTAAAGATAATCAAGGTAATAATATTGATAAAGTAAACTTATCAGACGAAGAGCTTATGCATGCTATTTTACTTTTTTCTGCCCTACCCGGCGCTAGTCGCCATCACTGGGGTTGTGATATTGATGTTTATGCGACGAATTTACTAGCTGATAATTATCAACTGCAACTAGAACCTTGGGAATACTCTGCTCAGGGACCATTAGCTAAACTATCACGTTGGCTTAATACTCACGCTAAAGAGTTTGGTTTCTATTTACCTTATGGAAGCTACCAAGGTGGCGTTGCAGCTGAGCCTTGGCACTTATCTTATGCTCCACTAGCTAATATTTACCAAAAAATATTTGATATACATCATCTCGAACAGGCTCTCCTTAGCTGTAACATTTTAGGTAAAAATACGATTATTAATAATCTTGATGTTATTGTTAATCGTTATATTAACAACGTGAACGATATCCCCACAAACTGTTATATACCTAAACCAGATTAACGTTGTAAAATATTCACTTAATAATAGAAATAAACGAGTAAAACTCAATATAGTTCTATTAAGAACAAAACAATACGCATGATTAAATAGAGGAATTATTATGGAAGACTGGTTAATAATAGCAATAATTGTAATAGCTATGGGGGTTATTGTCGGTAACCTAAGTACTCTTCAAAAAAATACTAAGCAAAAATTACGCTCAAAAAATCTTAATGATTTAAAAGAAACGCTACCCAGAACAAAGAAAAATGCTCATAAAATGGAGACCATGAATAAAAAATATAAATAAATATGAAAAATTCACTTCTCTATATACTTATCTAATTGAAGCATCAACGTCAAAACATACAATGCTAATTGTGCTATCGCTATTTAACGATACCTTTAGAAACCTAGGTAATATCAATAAAACCTATCCGTCAGGTGACCCCACCTAACCTTTAATATTCCGTAGTATTATCACATCAAAAGTTATTAAAAATCACAGTGCATATTTAAGTAACTCACCTCGTAATTGAAAGAAGTAAGGCAGTTATCTTTTGCCATTTATATAGCGCTGTAAAGCCTTCCTCTTACATATTATCTACTGACCACTTCACCTGTTAATCATTAAACATGAGCATTCACTAACATCACTTATAGAGTTTTTTTATAAGCTGACATGAAATGGGTACATTAAATAATAATATAAAAAACACTTGAAATACTAATAAAACACAGATACTGTACATACATACAGTACAGATGCAAAATAAAACAGGACGACTTATGTTTCAACATTTAACTAATAATACCAACAACTTAACAAACAAAAACCTAACAATATGTAATATAGTTAATAACAACATTAATTGGTTTGAGTCTAAAAAAATATCTGACCAGTCTGAATTATCTAAGCAATACGCCACTATTTGTCAGCAACATAAACAACAAAAAAAGTGGGTTTTATTTATCAATCCTGACGAAGCCTCATTAGATGAATTGGCGAATACACATGGTGTGGATATTTCAAAAGTATTGTGTGTTAACGTGAAAAGTAAACATAATGGAAGTAAACAAGAAGATTCAATAAGTTTAAATATTGAACAAATAAAAAGTGTTTTATGTCGCGGTAACTGCTCTGCGGTTATTTTATCTAATGCCTTATTTAAACAAGCAGAGATAGTTCAATTAAATAATTGTGCCAAAAAAGGCGAGACAAAATGTTTATTAATTAAAACGATTAAAGCAAAAGAAAATGTAAAGTTACATTAAACTACACTCACATTGACGATATTATTACTTTGCTACCTATCTAAAATTGGCAGCAATGATACATTCGCTAATAATGCTTTTGCATAAATAAATTATCCTCCATTATAGTTGGCTTAATAATTGGTAAATTTATTCACACTAAAATTATACTTATAACTGCTGCTTAACTAGAGTTTAATTAGAAAAATCTGACCACTACTGTAACCTCCACTAAAAAATTCAGCCATGTTCTACATCCTCATGATAGAAACGAACAAAAAACAAACGATTTTTATTTAGAACTAGACTCGAGTTTCTGTTATAATCGCGCGCCTTCGATTTATAGGTATATTTATAGGTAATGGCTCTAAGTAATGTTCTAACTATTACTTTCTAGAGCTCGGTTTACGGCAAACAGAGTGATATATGATCCATAAAAAACAGCAAGCATTATTCGACTATCCAAAGTACTGGGCAAACGGCAACGGCACAGCACCATTTTTACCGATGTCTCGTACAGAGATGGATATTCTGGGCTGGGATAGCTGCGATATAATTATTGTAACCGGTGATGCTTATGTTGATCACCCAAGTTTTGGTATGGCTGTTATAGGCCGAATGTTAGAGTCGCAAGGCTTTCGCGTTGGCATTATCGCTCAACCAGACTGGCGTTCAAAAGATGGCTTTATGCAACTAGGCCAACCTAACTTATTTTTTGGTGTTACTGCTGGTAACATGGATTCAATGATCAACCGATATACGGCTGAACGACGAATGCGCCATGATGACGCCTATACTCCTAATGATGAGGGAGGTAAACGTCCAGATAGAGCCGTAGCTGCTTATACTCAACGATGTAAAGAAGCTTATAAAGGTGTACCTGTACTTATTGGCGGCATTGAAGCTAGCTTACGCCGAATTGCACATTATGATTACTGGTCCGACAAAGTACGTCAATCTGTTTTGTTCGACTCTAAAGCTGACCTATTAATTTACGGTAACGCTGAACGTCCTTTAATAGAAATAGCTCATCGTATAGCGAAAGGTGAGGATGTTAAAAACATAACCAACGTGCGTGGTAGTGCTTTTTTAACAAAAGAAGCATTACCTGGTTGGAAAGGTATTGATTCTCGAGATATTGACCGACCAGGTAAGATTGAAGCCATCCCAAGTCCTTATCAAGAAATATCAGCAAAATCTTGTGATGATAACAAGGTAACAAACGACAGTACCGATATCACCAAAAATGCACAAGTAATCAGCATATCTGAAAAAACGCAAAGTTATAACCGTAATAAAAGTTGGGCTAAAAAAGCGAAACCATGGGAAACCACTTATATAAACTTACCTACGTTTGAGCAAGTAAGAGACAATAAAGTGCTTTATGCCCATGCTTCACGAATTTTTCACCAAGAAGTTAATCCAACATCAGCAAAACCTTTAGTGCAAAGTCATGGTAGCCGTATCATTTGGTTAAATCCGCCAGCAACACCTTTAACGGAAGCTGAAATGGACGGTGTTTTCGGACTTCCCTTTGCACGAGTGCCACACCCCAGTTATGGCAAAGCAAAAATCCCTGCCTATGACATGATCAAAACCTCGATAAATATAATGCGCGGTTGTTTTGGTGGCTGTACTTTTTGTTCAATAACGGAACATGAAGGTCGTATTATTCAGTCTCGCTCACAAGAATCTATTATTAATGAAATTAAAGATATTCAAAAGAAAGTCCCTGGTTTTACTGGAGTAATTTCTGATTTGGGTGGCCCGACAGCAAATATGTACCAACTCAATTGTAAAAGCGAAAAAGCTGAAGCGACCTGTCGTAAGCCTTCTTGTGTGTGGCCAACTATTTGTGGTCATTTAAATACCGATCACACACCAACGATTGAGCTTTACCGAAAAGCTCGTGCGGTAAAAGGCATTAAAAAAGTGCTCATTGCATCTGGCGTTCGTTACGACTTGGCAATTGAACACCCTGAATACGTACAAGAACTTGCCACTCATCATGTTGGCGGGTATTTAAAAATTGCTCCTGAGCATACAGAAACTGGACCATTAAACAATATGATGAAACCGGGTATGGGCAGTTATGACAAATTTAAAGAAATGTTTGATCATTATTCAAAAGTAGCAGGTAAAAAGCAGTACTTGATCCCTTATTTCATTTCGGCACATCCAGGCACCACAGACCGAGACATGGTTAATTTGGCATTGTGGTTAAAAGAGAATAATTTCAAATTGGATCAAGTGCAAAATTTTTATCCCTCACCTTTAGCCAACGCGACTACGCTTTATCATACTGAACTGAATTCGTTACGTAATATAACCAAGAAAAATTTAGCTAAAGAAGGTGGTAAAGTTAAAGTACCTAAAGGCACGATACAAAGGCGTTTACATAAAGCGATTCTACGTTACCACGATGCTCACAACTGGCCGATAATTCGTCAAGCGTTAACAAAAATGGGCTTAACTAAACTTATTGGCTCGGCTCCTAATTGCTTAGTGCCAAAAGAAACACGTGGCGAGCAGCAGTTGGTTAACAAAAGACAAGGTAAAAATAATGCCCAAGGTAATAAAACCAGCCCTGGGCAAAATAAAAAGCAGTCAAAGTCTACTTGGCAACGTAGTGGGAAGAATAGCGATGGGCAGTTTAAAACAAGTAATAAAAGTAAGAAAAACTCCGTTCATAAAAAGGGTTTAACACGCTTTAGTGATAATCAATTTACTGACAAGTAAAGTAAAGAAATAGATAAAATATATAATGAAGCTTAAGTAATTAAATCTAAAATCACTTAAGTTTTATTTAACCACAATGTTATTTTTTCATCTAAAAGTTTGGGGGTAATTGGCTTAGATAAATAATCATCCATACCTGCAGCTAAACACTTTTCTCTGTCACCTTTCATCGAATTTGCGGTCATAGCAATAATAGTCACGTGACTATGATTGGTTTCATCTATAGCCCCTCTGATACGTTTGGTTGCTTGGTAACCATCCATTTCAGGCATTTGACAATCCATCAACACGAGTTGGTATGGTTCGCTTTTCTTACAATCAGCTAATAGCTTAAGCGCCTGAATACCATTAATAGCAAGATCAGCACGGTAACCAAGTTTATTTAATAACCCCAAGGCTACCTGCTGATTAATACGGTTGTCTTCAACCAATAGTATTTTAATATTATCTTTATCTAACACTGGCTTACTAACTGCTGCTCCCTCAATAATATCTTGTTTTTCTGCTGAATTAACTAAGTTACGATCACTTAACTGTAATTTGAGATCAAAACTAAAAACACTGCCCTCGCCTAATACACTGCTGACTTCTACATCTCCGCCCATTAATTGGCAAAGTTGCTTAGCAATTGTTAAGCCTAAACCAGAGCCTCCATATTCTCTTGTAGTAGACGCATCAACCTGAGTAAAGGCATTAAATAACTGATGACATTTATCTGCTGAGATACCAATACCCGTATCGGCAATACTAATTTTTAATACTAAATCAAGATGTTCTACTTGTACAACACTCGCTTTAATAGAAATTTCACCGTGCTCTGTGAATTTAATCGCATTACCGAGCAAGTTAGTTATTATTTGCTGTATTCTAGTCGGATCACCAATAACATTCGGATAAAGAACCCCACTCATATCCAGCGGTAACGCTATATTTTTCTCATGCGCTTTGATAGCAAATGTAGAAATTGAACTTGTTAACAAGTCTAATAGGTTAAACTCAATTAACTCTATATCGAGCTTACCCGCTTCTATTTTAGATACATCTAAAATATCATTTATCAAATGCAATAAAGTTTCAGCGCTTACTGTCGCCAAATGACTAAACTTTTTTTGTTCTTCACTTAACTCTGTATCTGCCAAAAGAGTTAACATACCCAATACACCGTTAATTGGCGTTCTTATTTCATGGCTCATATTAGCCAGAAACTGTGACTTTGCTTTATTCGCTATCTCAGATTTTTGTTGTTGAATTTTATTGTCATCCGCTAATTTTTCTAAGATTTTTTCTTTTTTTACCGTATGAGTGACATTATCAATTACTATTTGACATAAACGCTGCTTAGTTTGAGTGGATATGCATTTAATGCTAATTTGTTGCTGAACACGATAGCTTTCATCGCCAATAGAATTTTTTTGATAAAGTGGTAGCAGGCTTGGATTAAAAGTGTGAGAAAGTCGTGTAGGTAATCCAAGCATTAATGCATCTTCACAGGCATCACTTAAACGAGATGTTGAGTACTCAGAAAAAATATCTCCCAAGTATTTATCTTTTTCTTTATCTAGCAATAATCCTGAATAATCACATAACCATTGGTTAAAAAAAACAAGCCGTTGATTATCATCAATGATAATAATACCGACAGATAATTGGTTAAGTGAACTATACAATATGTCATTTGATAAATTATTCATAACCAACGTTAAGAGTTCACTTTACTGGTTATACCAAAGACAAATTTACGTACCGAATCCTGAAAAATCTCCAATGATGTTATATCCATGATAAAAGAAATATGACCTTCAACGTTCTCATTCGGCAACGAAAACTTAACATTTATATACAATGACCAGTCATTTTCGCTACTATAATTAAAAATATGATTGATGTTACCTTGTATGAATTCAGGCATTTCAATGGTGATAGATGATTTCAAAAAATTAATGACCGTACCAAAACAAGCATTTAAAATAACATTACCAATTTCAACTAAAGAGTCTTGTTCTAATTCGGATAAGTCTTCTATTGGTATTTTATTGCCTAATAATACACTGACTAATTTAAGGCCACTTTCCTTACTAAAGATTAATAAAGCTTGGCCTTTAAAATCACCGTCAAAACACTGTGTAACTGCACTTATCTCTATATCTTGATCAAAGGCTAATCTAAATTTAGTTTCTTTATTAGGTAAAATTTCAATTTCAGGAATCATTAAATCAACAGTTTGTGACACCATTTGATTTAATGAATTAGCAGCACGACCAATACCGATATTAAAAATTTCAGTTAGCGCATCAATTTCAAGTGCCGATAAGTTACCAGGCATAATATGATTTTCCTTTCATTTTATACTTGCAGATATTTAGTTATCTAGAAAAGTTGAAATAAGCTGTTCATTGATTGGCTTATTTAAGAAACTTACTCCCGCCTCATGTGTTTGTTGCCTAATTTCATCCTGAATATTCGCGGTTAACAAGGCAACTTTAGGAATAGTAATAATATTTTTTAATGAGTTAATAAGCTCTAACCCCGTCATCCCTGGCATATTAAAA
The DNA here is from genome assembly GCA_033852215.1 of Colwellia sp. Classification (GTDB taxonomy): domain Bacteria; phylum Pseudomonadota; class Gammaproteobacteria; order Enterobacterales; family Alteromonadaceae; genus Colwellia. The sequence continues at coordinate 11,722 of JAWSUX010000076.1, forward strand.
TCGACAAAAGCAACATCAACTTCACTGTCGCTATTAATTTGTTCAAGTGCTTGAGCACCACAATTTGCTTCAATAATAACGACATTTTCAATATGCTTTTCAATGATAGCTTTAATCATCATCCGTGAAACTAAACTATCATCAACAACTAAAATGGTCTGGGACATTACGTAATCCTATTAGGTGAAGCTAAAAAAACGACTCAATACATGTTAAAAAGCATAAGCATTGAACTATTTTTAATCAAGGTAACAGACTAAATATTAATAATTATCTATAAGTATGGTAATAGATTTTGTTGAGTCGTTATTTGTGAAAAAGTTTGTTATCAAATAAAATATCCCTGGTGTATAATCGCGAGAAATATTTATAGTCGCTTATTTAACTACTTTTAATTACTCATTAAATAAAGTCACGTTCAAATTCTATGGAATACCTATGCTAGCAGCAAATAACATTACCCAGCAATTCGGTGCAAAACCGCTCTTTGAAAATATATCTCAAAAATTTGGTGGCGGTAACCGTTACGGTTTAATCGGTGCTAACGGCTGTGGTAAATCAACCTTCATGAAAATTTTAGGTGGCGATTTAGAGCAGAGTTCTGGTAACGTTAGCCTTGATACAGGTGAGCGTTTAGGTAAATTACGTCAAGATCAATTCGCCTTTGAGTCTTACAGTGTTATTGACACAGTAATCATGGGACACACTGAGCTTTGGGCTGTGAAAGAAGAACGTGACCGCATTTACGCTTTGCCTGAAATGAGCGAAGCTGATGGCATGAAGGTTGGCGATTTAGAGTCTGAATACGCTGAAATGGATGGTTATTCTGCCGAAAGTCGTGCTGGTGAACTATTAATGGGTGTAGGTATTCCTGTTGAGCAACACTACGGTTTAATGAGTGAAATTGCTCCTGGTTTTAAATTACGGATATTACTTGCTCAGGCGCTGTTTTCTGATCCCGATATTTTATTACTTGATGAGCCAACCAACAACTTAGACATTCATACGATTCAATGGCTTGAAGAAACCTTGAATGAACGTGACTCAACTATGATTATTATTTCGCATGACAGACATTTTTTAAACAGTACTTGTAATCACATGGCCGATTTAGACTATGGTGAATTACGTGTTTTCCCCGGCAATTACGACGAATACATGCTTGCAGCAACTCAAGCACGTGCTCGTTTATTATCAGATAATGCTAAGAAAAAAGCACAAATTGGCGAACTACAGGCTTTCGTTGCTCGTTTCTCTGCAAACGCATCAAAAGCAAAACAAGCGACTTCACGTGCTAAACAAATCGACAAAATCCAGCTAGACGAAGTTAAACCTTCTAGCCGTACTAACCCATTTATTCGCTTCGAGCAAGAAAAGAAACTATTCCGTAATGCCTTGGTTATTGAAAAACTTAATAAGCACTTCGATGACGCTCATATCCTTAAAGATATTTCATCGTTAATTGAAGTCGGTGAACGTATTGCCATTATCGGAGAGAACGGTATTGGTAAAACGACCTTCTTACGTACGTTAATGAATGAAGTCGGTTATGAAGCAAGCTCTGGTGAGTTTACGTGGTCTGAAAACGTTAATATTGGTTATTACGCGCAAGATCATGAATTTGAATTTGAAAATGACATGAACTTGTTTGAATGGATGAGCCAATGGCGTCAACCAACCGATGATGAGCAAGCGGTACGTGGTTATTTAGGTCGTTTACTTTTCTCGGCAGATGATATTAAAAAATCAGTTAGCGTACTTTCTGGTGGTGAAAAAGGCCGTATGTTATTTGGTAAGTTAATGATGCAACAGCCAAATATATTAGTGCTTGATGAACCCACTAACCATATGGATATGGAATCTATCGAGTCGCTTAACATGGCACTTGAGAGCTACGAAGGTACTTTATTATTCGTTAGCCACGACAGAGAGTTTGTATCGACTATTGCTACACGTATTATTGAACTAACTCAAGATGGCTATACCGACTTCGCCGGTACTTATGATGAGTACTTAGCAAGCCAAGCATAATCGCTTAAAGCAATAGGTTAGCCATACTGTGCTAACTTATTGTTTCTTATTTACCACTTTTAAAGAGCCAATTACTTATTATGTTAAGTTACCGTCACGCCTTTCATGCTGGCAATTTTGCCGATGTATTAAAACACAGTGTTTTGACACTAGTACTTGATTATATGACTCGTAAAGAAAAAGGGTTTCATTATATTGACAGCCATTCTGGTGCTGGTATGTATCAATTAGCTGATGAATATGCACAAAAAACAGGTGAGTATAAAGAAGGCATTGAAAAAATCATTCATGATGAATCTACCCCAGAGTCACTAAAACCCTATTTATCACTCATTAATAGCTTAAATATTAACGGTGACCTTGAGGTTTATCCTGGCTCTCCAGGTATTGCCAAAGCCTTTATGCGCAGACAAGACAGCACACACTTATTTGAACTTCACCCTACCGATATTCAACACTTAGAAGACTTTTGTTATCGTAGTAAAAAAGTTTTTATTAAACAAAGTGATGGTTACCAAGGTGTCTTAGGTTTATTACCTCCGCCAAGTCGCCGCGGCGTAGTATTAATTGACCCGCCTTATGAGTTAAAAGAAGATTATATAAAAGCGGTAAAAACGATTATCAAAGCGTACAAAAAGTTTGCTACGGGTACTTATATTCTTTGGTATCCCGTGGTAAATCGTGATTTAGTTGAAAAAATGACAGCTAGTTTTAGCCAAAGTGACGTTAAAAATGTACTGCAAGTTGAATTTTGTTTAACGCCAGATAGTGATGAATATGGCATGACAGGCACAGGGTTATTTATTGTAAACCCGCCATGGGAACTGGCTAAACAACTTAATGAAATAATGCCTTACCTAAAGACACAACTTGGCAGTGATGATTCAAGTTACCAAGTAGAACAATTAATTGCTGAATAAGACAATAAGATAGTTAGTGTTTTATTCTTCTGATTCCTATCAATATACATGCTTAACGTGCACTTTGAGTGGTAACGGGTCTATACTCAAAAAGTAATTTTATCATCACGTTAACTATGGTAATTTCATTAAAGAAACTAGTCCTATATAAGGGACTAGTTACACCATTAACGATTAAATAAAAAGCGAAGCAGCAACAGGACTCGTTATGAAGGGAACCATGAATAATATTTTTTCAAAAGTATCCATTTTACTGCTTGTGTTAGTATTGCAAAGCTGCGGTGGTAGCACTCAAGACAACACCGTATATAACATCACTGCCGATATAGACAGCATAATGTTTAGCAATGAATTATCACAGGAGTCAACAGAATCTATTGCCATTAATGTCATCTTTGATGGTGAAGGGTTATTGGTCGGTTTTGTCTCTGCTGAAGCTGCTGCTGCCGCTGAAATACCAGGAATAAAAGATCGTTATTGGTTAAGTCACCGCACTGAAAATGTCACGACAACATCAGCAACAATCTATATTGATGTCATTAATGCCAAGCAACTTGCTGCTAACTCATATAATACTGAATTACGCTTAACAACGTCGAATAAAGACGGAACTAAATTTACTTCGCATGATATCGAGGTATCTCTTTTAATATGGGACATTGCCGCCAATACCGAGCAAGTTAATTTTAGCGCGACTTTTTCTGACGCAACAGTTCCAACACAAACAATTGAAATAACCAGTGACAATGAATGGACAGCAACAACAGATGTTAACTGGTTATCCTTAGATGTAAATTCAGGTAACGGTAATGCAAGCATTAATATGAGCGCCACAAATACTCACGCTTCGGAGTCTGGGCTTACATACGGCAATATTATTTTCACGGAAGTAATCTCTGGTCAAAGTAACACCATTCCTGTGCAGCTCGCCTTAGATAATATTTACTTATATGCCGATTCTCCAGCGATTGCCCTAGCTAAAACGGCTAATATTAGCGCAATAGAAAAAACAATTACCATCAGTAACAATTCAGAATCAACTATCACTTGGCAAGCCACTACTACGGCTGACTGGTTAACCCTAACACCTGTTGGTAATTCACAGTTACAGATAACAGCAGATCCAAATCTCATACCAACCAATGATACATCAACTGCCGTTATTACCGTTTCGGCTACAGGTGAAATGTCTGTTTTTGATGAAAGTATTAACGTCGCTTTTTATCATAGTGATTTAACCGTTGAAAATAAACTTATTGAACCGCTCGCGATTAACAGTACTACCAACAAAACGATGCTTGCTTCGCCTTTATTACCTAAATTTTACCTAGCGAAAGGCAATAAGTTAGAAACTTATCATCAATACAGCACAGCGCTTAAAAATACACTATTAGTCTCTCCTGAAGGAACTGTGTTAGAACAGCTAGTTATGCACCCTAGTGGTGGCTATCTATTAGCAAAAGCGAATGAAATAGATAGTGAAGTCGTACACCGCTATCGTATAAACCTTATTGATTACAGTATCGAAGAGCTGAATGACGTTACAATTAAGTATGAACCAATAGCCATTGTAAGGCTTTCTGGCCGCTATTTTATCTTAACAGAAACCTTAGAGTTTGCTGATCAAAATTTAGCACTACTCTATTGGGATGAGGCAAATGCTTATTTCACCAATAACGTAGATATGGCAGAAATAGCCAATAGCTTATTTGCTCTTGATAAGAACAACGCAACATTTAACCGTTATAACGCACAAATAAATGACTTTGGTGAAAATAAAATATTACCACAACTAACACATAGCTACCGTCCAGAGTCCCTTAGCGAAACACAATTCATTTATGACTTTATTGTCACTAACGATGAAGCGAATATTTATACTATCAGTGACACAAGCGAAAGGTTCAGTTTTGATGGCACGAAATTTACCGAGCGTGGTTTGTTAGAAAATAATACCGATGTAAAGACTTTATTTTTAGCTGAATCTCAAGGCAAGCAGAATAACAGTAAGGTAAATTACTTGAGAATTAACCCTGAGCAACCTGAAGGTTTTTATTTAGCTACGTATGACGAGCAACAAAACTTATCACAAACAGTTTTTACCGACGGTAACACACCTAACAGTATTTTATTATCTGCCGATAGTCAGCGTTTGATAATAAATACTCCAGCAACCTCAGCAGAAGATGCGCGTATTGAATTGGTCACATTACAACCTTAGTTCAGAATCTATAAACTCAGGGACGCTAGCACAACAATCGTTATTGGCTAAGATGCTATACTTTTATCTTTGCCAATAACTAACTTAATGAAAAAGCTTTAATCTGTTTCATCTAAGGTATTGTCTTCTATCTGCTCTGCTGAAAGTGGCTTTTTACGTTTGATAATTTTCATTTCACTTACATCTTGTAGCTCAAGAAAGGTTTTCTTCATGGCTTTTTTCGGTTTGCGTGCTGTAGTCTTCTTCGCTTTAACAGCGCCAGAGTTAACTTTATTTACTTTGGGCTTCTTAGGTTTTAAACCTTTAAATTTAGATTTTATACCCTCAACTTTGCTAAAGCTTATCGTTTGTTGTAAAAAAGCTTCAACATTTTTAAGACTTAACCAATCATTAGGTCCAACAAGTGAAATCGCATCACCTTGGGTACCGGCACGCCCGGTACGTCCAATACGGTGAACAAATTCTTCAGTGTGCTTTGGCATATCAAAATTAATAACATGCGAAACATTAACTAAATCTAAACCACGAGAAGCTAAATCAGTGGTTACGAGTATTTTATGTTGTCCTTTAGCAAAGCTGTCCATTATTTGATTGCGCTGGTTTTGATTTAATTCACCGCTTAACGCTACCGCGTTAATATTTTGTTCATTTAACAACTGAGCCAATCGTTCAGTATCACTGCGCGTAGCCGTAAAAATAATTATTTGTTGTGATACTTCGGTATTCAGAAAATAATGTAAAAGTTCTTCTTTTTGTTTGAGGTTATCAGCAAGGTAAAAGCGTTTAGTTATATCAATATGCTCACTGTGCCCTGCCTCGATAGCAATACGTTTAGGCTTGGTAAGCAGCTCTGTCGCAAACTCGTTCACTTGTGCATGATCAAGTGTCGCTGAAAAGAGTAACGTTTGGCGCTTACGGTGATCTGCTGCTTTATTTATTTGGCTAAGCTCTTTACTAAAGCCTAAATCAAGCATGCGATCAGCTTCATCTAAAATAAGTAATTCAAGGCCATTTAAGTAAAAATGACCTTGCGTTAAATGATCGGCTAAGCGCCCAGGTGTCGCAACAATAAACTCCGGCTCTTTTTCAAGTACCTTAACTTGATCGTTAAAATTTTCACCACCTAAAATAAGTACCGCTTTAAATTGAGTATTCGCAGTAAATAAACGTAGTTGGCTAAATACTTGTTTTGCTAATTCACGTGTTGGCGTTAAAATTACCACACGCGGATCACGTTTAGACAAGGCTCTATTTTTTGTTAAACGTTGCAAAGCTGGAATAATAAAAGCTAAGGTTTTTCCTGAGCCTGTTTTTGACGAAGCAATTAAATCATGCCCTGCCATAGCGGCAGGAATGGCCTGCTGTTGAATTTGTGTTGGTTCGCTAAAACCTAAATGCTCAACGGTACTCATTAAGCGGCTTTCTAAACCAAAATCACTAAATTGCACTAATTACTCCAAGGTATTTCTATCAAAACTGTTATTTCAGTTAAATTTTCTAGCTACGTGTGTCGCTAAGTATAAAAGAAGTGTGAAATCCACACTTCTTTTTTTGTCTGGTTTAACTAGCGGCAATGCGCTCTTCAACCACAACTAATGCTTGATCAATTCTTGCCATTACTTTGTCTTTATCAAGTAACGCTAAAGTAATATCAAGCGATGGTGAATTACCACCACCTGTAGCAGCAACACGCAGTGGCATACCCACTTTACCCATGCCAACGGCTAGCTCTTCAGCCGTATCATTAATTGCTGCATGGATTAGCTCAGGTGACCACTGTGCTAAAGCGCTAAGTTTTGCTTTTACTAAAATAAGTGGTTCTTTAACAACGGGGCGTAAATGTTTTTTCACGGCTTTAGCATCAAGCTCTGAAAAATCTTCATAAAAGTAACGCGATATCTCGGCCATTTCTTTTAAGGTTTTTACTCTATCCGCTTGAATTTTTACAATTTCACTTAATGCAGGACCATTACTGAAATCAATACCCTGCTCTTTCATCTGCCACTCAAGATGCTCAGCAACATACTCTGGCGCTAAGGTTTTCATGTAATGCTGATTAACCCAAATAAGTTTGTCGGTATTAAAACCCGATGCAGCACGGTTGCAGTCCTTTAAATCAAATAGCTCAATCATTTCTTCACGAGAAAATATTTCTTTATCACCGTGTGACCAACCTAAACGTACTAAATAATTTAATAAAGCTTCAGGTAGATAACCATCATCACGGTATTGCATAACACTTACCGCACCATGACGTTTAGATAAACGCTTACCGTCATCACCTAAAATCATAGGTATGTGAGCATACTCTGGAATAGTAGCCCCTAACGCAACAAGAATATTAATCTGCTTAGGTGTGTTACTAATATGATCATCACCACGTACTACATGTGAAACTTTCATATCCCAATCGTCAACCACAACCGTTAAATTATAGGTTGGTGTACCATCTGAACGAGCAATAATTAAATCGTCAAGTTGTTCGTTACTAATCGTAATATCGCCCTTGACCATGTCTTTAATAACGACATTACCTTCAAGTGGGTTTTTAAAACGAATAACATAAGGTTTATCTTCAGGGTAATCAGTACGTTCACGCCATAAGCCGTTATACTTTTCTATTCCGCCATTCGCTTTGGCCTCTTCACGCATAGCATCAACTTCTTCGCTCGTACAATAACAGCGATAAGCATTGCCTGAAGCAAGTAGCTGTTCAATCACTTCTTTATAACGGTCAAAACGCTCCGTTTGGAAATAAGGACCATGAGTCCACTCAAGGTTTAGCCAGTTCATTCCATCCATAATGGCGTCAACAGAAGCTTGAGTAGAGCGTTCTAAATCAGTATCTTCAATGCGAAGAATAAAATCGCCGCCATTTTTCTTGGCATATAACCAGCTATATAAAGCAGTACGTGCGCCGCCAACGTGCAAATAGCCAGTAGGGCTTGGAGCAAAACGAGTTGTTAAAGTCATAAAGTTCTCAATATGGGGGCTTAAGCCGAAAATAGCGACTCAAGTAAAATATAGTGTGTAAAATTGGCGGCATTTTATCACCCCGCTAAAGTTAATTCACCTTTTACAGTCATTTGTTTGAACTATCTACCTAATACTTCTTCAAAATTGCAGAGAAAATCATCGTTATGCNNGTAAAAACAAATCAAACAACAATTTATATGAAAAAAAACAGCCTGTTTAGTTACTTTATTGTTGACAGTATTATCTATCTCCCTATAATACGCCCCACTGAAACGCGGATGGCATCGCAGTAAACGTTTTAGTATTAGAATAAAATCGGACGATTAGCTCAGTTGGGAGAGCACCGCCCTTACAAGGCGGGGGTCACTGGTTCAAGCCCAGTATCGTCCACCATCTCATGTTTTATTGAAATGTTGTGATTGTTATCTGATGTGTAGGTTCAAGCCTACTTATATCAAATAAATATTCACCATTCTTTCCATAAAGAATTAAAACTAAATGGACGATTAGCTCAGTTGGGAGAGCACCGCCCTTACAAGGCGGGGGTCACTGGTTCAAGCCCAGTATCGTCCACCATTTCATGTTTTATTGAAATGTTTGTGATTTTATCTGAGGTGTAGGTTCAAGCCTGCTTCTATCAAATAAATGTCCAGCATTCTTTCCATAAAGAATTAAAACTAAATGGACGATTAGCTCAGTTGGGAGAGCACCGCCCTTACAAGGCGGGGGTCACTGGTTCAAGCCCAGTATCGTCCACCATCTTATTTAAAAATCCCCCTAAAGCAACTATTTATTGCTAACTTTATATTTTTCAAAAATATGATCTTATAAATCTTTTACACCTCACTATTTTGATCAACATTTCCTCACCTAATATAAGTTGAATTCTCATTTTAATCATTATAAATCAAGTATTTCGCTAGCAAAAACTATCAGATGCTTCGGTTCAAGGCTATAAACTCTGGTCAACAGGCTTCACAAATGACGTAGTACAAAATTGTGAATTTTAAAGATCAGCAGAGCCCAAGTTATTATAAAAAATAAATTCAGCAGTTTTATATCTAAAAAGTTTAATTTATGCGATATTATCGAAAAAAATCAGCCCTCTGTTTAACCTGAGTTAACAGCATTTAGGTACTTAAAATGAAAGCCCCTCTATATAACGACATCCTTACAATTTGTACAGAAATAGCTAACGCATCCGCAGCAGAGAATGACGAATCGAGACTTGCCGCTTGCAAAAAATTACAAGTACTTTGTGCGACTAATCAAAATTCACCTAAAGATCATCCATTACAATGGGAAGCACTTGCTGACTTTAGCGAAGACGGTGAACAAGCAATGGATATTTATGAAATAGCCTTAGCTACAGCAGAAAAGTTGGCGTTACCAACGTTTACAGCGTCAGTTTACTTGGCAATGGCACAACGACAAGTTGAATTTAAAGAAAATACTCAAGCACTACTTTTTGCTAATAAAGCTAACGACGCAGCAAAAAACATTGAAAATAAAGAACTTAAAGAAGAAATAATTGAATTACTGACCCGTTTACAACAAGCTTCTTAATACCTAGCTAACACAGGCTCATAAATACTATGTCATCAAGTTATATCGAAGTAGAATTGAACCATCAACCTGTTGAATTATGCAAATTACTTAAAATTGCTAACTTAGTTAGTGGTGGTGGTGAAGCTAAAATTGTTATCAGTGAAGGATATGTACTACTCAATGGTGAAGTGGAATACCAAAAGCGTAAAAAAATCTACCATGAGGATATTGTTGAATTTAATGGTGAGATAGTACAATTAATAATTAATGATGAATCTGATATTTCGTTACCTGATGAGAAAGCAAGTCAGCCGTTCAGCAAACCTAAGACGAAAAAACGTAAAGAAAACAAACAAGAAAGTCACAATAAAAATAAAAGCAATAAGGCGTCTGTGTTAGCAGAGCCAGAAGTTATTACACCTATTGGCCCAAAGAAAAGAAAACCCATTGTCTTTTAGTTTGTAACCTCAAACTGATCACGTTGTATAGTCACGTATGTAAGAACATCCTTTGTTGTATAGTCACGTATGTAAGAACATCCTTTAGAGGCGTTTCTCCCAAAACATCGCTTGCCCTGTATCAACATTAAGCTCATATCCAGAAAAACCTAATTTTTTATAAGCATTTTGAGCAATTATATTACCCTGTAAAACTTCTAATGTTAATTTACAATAACCACGTTCGTAAGCAATTTTTTCAACTTCAGCAAAGAGGTCTTGACTCAAGCCTAAGCCTCGATACTCTTTTAATACACCGCAATCATGAATATTTAATAGCGGTTTACATTTAAAAGTAGAAAATCCTTCAACACCATTAATAATACCTGCAGGTTTGCCATCAACATAAGCAAGTAAAGTAATAAAGTCATGCCGTTTAGCTAATACTGCTACTAAGTTTTTCTTAACATCATCAGCTAACGCCTCACCACCACCCATAGGATCTAAAGCATAGGCATTTAATAACATTACCAAATCTTTACCCTGTTGTTCATTTTGGTAATCAA
>JAWSUX010000495.1:0-997 GCA_033852215.1 Colwellia sp.
CAATATGCTGCTTAAATAAGCGAGTAAAATGCCCTTGGTCTTGATAACCCACTTGGTAAGCAATTTCTTGAATAGACAAATTACTTGCCGCGAGTAAGTCTTTTGCACTTTCAATGCGTAACTGTTGCCAATATTGCGTGGCACGTACACCAGTTGCTGCTTTAAAACGACGTGTTAACGAACGTTGACTAATACTAAACTGTTGGGCAAGTTCGCTAATACTTAATTCACTGCTTAAATTAGTTCGCAACCAAAACTGAATTTGAGCAATAAGTTCATCAGCATGCCTATCTACTGCTCCCTCTAAATAACGTTGTTCTTCATAGGGTTTACGTATTTCATGGGAGAAATTTCGCTCTACATTCTGTCCGGCGGCTCGACCATAGGTTTGCGCAATAATATGCACAATAATATCTGCCAACGCATTTAAACTAGCAGCACAATAAATACGCTCGGATTGAGTAATGAAAAAGTCAGGTTTTAAGTCGACCTTAGGGTAGTCGCGTTTAAATTGTTCAACATAGTGCCAATGTGTCGTCGCCGAATGATTATCTAATAGGCCTGATTCAGCTAAAAAACAAACACCTGTGCCAACACCAATTAACGTACTGCCCTGCTGCCAACATTTTTTTAACCATGAAATAAGTATCTCATGCTGTTTTAGTACTGGCCTCGGATTACGCCACAAACTTGGCACAATAATAATATCAGGCACCTCATCGTAAGACGCATTCGCCGCTACACCGTTTGCGCTAGTGTCGTGTATATCAGCAACTAAATAACTGTCGGGCACTATATTAATACCCGCGCGTGATTTTATCGCTGTCGCCTGCTGCCCCAGAAACTGGGTATTAAGTCGGGTTACCGATTTATCATAACGACGAGCAAACGCTTCTCCTGCTAATAACATCTCTAGTGGCAACGTTAAACTGGTGGCAAGTACATGCTGATAAACTAACAAGCTCACCGATAGAGTTTCAATTTTTTCTTTTTTATT
>JAWSUX010000496.1:0-549 GCA_033852215.1 Colwellia sp.
CCTGTAACATTAATTTGCGTATCACTTGTAAGTAAATCAGAAGCTGTTCCCGTATCTGTATTTAACGCTAAACTTACATCATCTGCAATATCATCTGTTGTAATTGCGCTCATTTTTTCTATAGTGCTATTACCAGCAGCATCAGTAGTTTTTACTTGTACATCTTCATTTGCATATGAGGTATTAGATGCTAAATCAAAGCTTGTTCCACTTCCTGTATTCCAAGTCGTTCCACCATCAATTGAGTATTCCCAAGTTGAATTACTTTCTAAGCCTGTAACATTGATTTGAGTATTTGACGTAATTAAATCTGTGTTTGAGCTTCCAGTATCGCTATCTAAAGATAAACTTACTGTATCACTTGTATCATCAGTCGTAATTGCAGCCATTTTTTCAATGCTTGTATTTCCTGCTAAATCTGTTGTTTTTACTTGTACATCATCTTGTGCGTATGAAGTGTTTTGATCAAGGTTAAAAGAAGTTCCACTTCCACTTATCCAAGTCGTTCCACCATCAGTTGAGTATTCCCACGTAGAATTACTTTCTAAA
>JAWSUX010000497.1:0-8675 GCA_033852215.1 Colwellia sp.
TTTCAACACGCTTGATTGAATCAATGCCTAAATCAGCTTCCATATCCATTTTAAGCTCTAACATTTCTGTTGGATAACCCGTTTTCTCTGCTACAACATCCATCATCACGGTTTGGATTTTTTGCACATCAATAGCGGGAGATTCAACAGGTGCCATTGCTACAGCAGTAGCGACAGTTTGCACAGATATTGGCGCTGGTGTTTGAACAGGTACAGGCGTTACTGGTGCCATTGCTGTGTTAGGAGTCGTAACATTTTCTACTTGATTAATCGTAGCCTTCACTGACTTAGCTGGTCTGTTATCGGGAATATGCTGCGCTTGTGTGTTTTCAATTACAGGGGTATCGGCAGCCGATAACATAGCGCTCATATGATCAGTTTGATCATTTAAGTATTGCTCATGAACACGTAATGTTTCTGACTGGAACTCGTGATACATACCTAAAGTACGGTCAACACTTACCGGTAACTCGCCTGCTTCTTGAGTTGAGAGTACCGTATCAAACGTTTTTGCATAATCTTTAGAGCCTTGCATATATTGCTCATGCACGTTTAATAACTGTTGTTGGTGGTCAACAAATTGGCTAACACTGCGCTCAATGCTACTAACTAAACTATTAGCATCATCTGTGACTGGTTGCACAGTTTTACTGTTATGAACAACCGTATCATCGGCAACTTTTCCATCAGCAGTAAGGTAGACAATTTTTTCAACTTCAACAATACGTTCTACTTCAACAATTTTTTCAACCACTTTAACCTGCGGGTCTGGCACTGCGATAGGTGCTGTATGCGCTTGTTTTACCGTCCAACCATCATTTAATGCATCATCAAAAGCTTTTTTGGTTTTATCGCTGACATAAGATGCACCGGTTAACTTCATTGCAAGCGGTGACATTTTAGGCGCAGCTAACGGACGTTTAACCGCAGAGTATGGGTCAATGTCGCTAAGCTCTAAACCAAGTACTGCCATTTGCACTGCGGCTTGGCGCATTTGCATATCTGCAGATTTCTTTGGATTTGCATTAACAGCTATCGCAACTATATCATCTTTATCTTTTAAGATATTTTCTACTAACTTAGTCAAAACATTTTTAGGACCAAATTCAACAAAAACTCGACCGCCATCGGCATAGATATTGTCAATTTCTTCATTAAAATGTACCGATTCTAGAATATGATTCTTCAAACTTTTCTTGATATCAGCCGCTTTAGTTGAATGCGCTTTTGCTGTGCCATTTGAATAGACAGGCACGCTCGGTTTATTAAATGTGGCTTTATCGATAGCATCGCTAAATGGCTTTTGTGCATGGCCAACTAATGGCGTATGAAACGCGGCAGAAACAGGTAATGGTACAACCTTGTAACCCTTGCCTTTAAGCTCTTCGATAGCAATCGCTATTTGGCTAGTAACACCCGCAACAACCACTTGGTTATTTGAGTTGTAATTCGCTATTGAAATGTCTTTGATATGTTTAATATCAGCGGCTACTTTTTCAGNNGCGCCGACCACAGCAATCATAGTGCCAGTATCAATAGTTGCATCCTTACCTTTAGACTCAGGTGCTGCCATGGCTTGACCACGACTGCGCGCTAGCATCATATAATCGCTATCGTTTAATACGCCAGCAGCCCATAAAGCAGTTAATTCGCCAAAACTATGTCCGGCAGTAAAGTCAGCTTTAAAACCCGCGTTAGTAAAGGTTTTATAAAGGCCAACACTTAAGGTACCGATTGCAGGTTGTGCGTGCTGTGTTAATCGTAATGCCTCATCTTGTGCTTTACGCGCGTCATCACTAAACACGGGGATTGGATACGTTGTTGGCGTTAACTGACCTAAGCCCGCTTGCGCAAATTCTGCATCCATCTCTTGAGCCGCTTGCATCATGCTTGGAAAATTACAAGCTAACTCGCGCCCCATATTGACGTACTGTGAGCCTTGACCAGAAAAAAGTGCCACCACCTTGCCTTTGGCGGCTAACGCTGTTTTACGGTAATAAACACCTGATGGTGTTGACCACGCTTCACTATCCGCTTTGCTAGTAAATTGTTTAAGCGCCGCTTCAATCATCTTAATGGCTTCATTGGCATTTTTTGCAACAAAACCACATCGTGCTAAATCATTTGCAGGGGCTGTTAAGGTGCATGTCGTTACCAAAGCATTAAAGATATATGGCTGAGCATCACTATCAACGGTTAACTTAGTCTGCCAATCCGTTAAGGTGCTAACAAGCGCTTGCTCATTACTCGCCGTCACTAAAATAGTTTGTGCTACAGCATTTAAACGATACTGACCTTGTGCTGTTGGCGTATATTCTTCTAATACCATATGGTAGTTAGTACCACCAAAACCGAATGAACTAACACCCGCACGACGTGGTAAACCATCCTCTCTTGCCATCCAAGGACGTGTTTCATTGTTCAAGTACATTGGACTATTTTCAATGTCTAGTGAGGTATTAGGTTGATCAATATGAATGGTCGCTGGCAATACTTTGTGATGCAATGCTAATACTGCTTTAATCATACCTGCTGAACCAGCGGCTGCTTTGGTATGACCTATTTGAGATTTAACTGAGCCAAGGGCTATATGTTGTTTTTGATCACTATCGCTTGAAAAGTGTTTCACTAAACCGCTAAATTCTGCTGCATCACCCGCTTTAGTACCCGTACCATGGGCTTCAATTAAACCACAGCTTTTAGGATCAAAACCTGCATCATCATAAGCACGTTTTAATGCTTTTGCCTGTCCGTCTGGACGTGGCGCGTAAATAGATTTAAAACGACCATCACTTGACGTACCAATACCTTTAAGTACCGCATAAATTTTATCACCATCACGTTCAGCATCTTCTAAACGTTTAAAGGCCATCATGCCAATGCCTTCACCAATCATCATACCTTTTGAATCATTATCAAACGGACGAATATCTTCATTGGTGGTAAAAGCAGGTGTTTTTGAAAACGACATGTACATAAATGGCGAGTTGTCACAGCAAACACCACCAGAAATCATCACTTCGGATCTATGCTCTAACAAGTCTGAAATAGCGAGTTTAATTGCCGCTAAAGAGCCAGCACAAGCAGCATCAACAACACAGTTAGTGCCACCAAAATCAAAACGGTTAGCAATACGACCTGAGATAACATTGCCTAACATACCTGGGAATGAATTCTCTTCCCAACCAATATAAGCCTTTTTAAATTTTTCAATGATCATGGCGCGATCTTCTGCGTCAACACCAGAAGCTTTTAATACTTTTTCTAATACCGGGCCTTGCAAGCGAGAGGTTAATGGTGATATTTGTTTTTGACCACCGCCAACGCCTAAAGTAATACCTACTTTGTCTCGATCATAACCAGATCCATCACCAATGCCTGCATCATTAAGTACTTCACGCGCAACAACTAAAGATAATAACTGAGCAATATCAGTTAACTCTAAAATGTTAGGCGGTAAACCAAATTCCATTGGGTCGAAATCTATTTCAGGTAGAAAACCACCACGTTTACAATAGGTTTTATCCGCGGCTTTCGGATCGCTATTATAATAATCGTCAACTGCCCAGCGATCACTTGGTACATCTTTAATCGCATCTACAGACTCAAAAATATTATCCCAGTAGTCTTCTAGGTTTTTTGCATCAGCAAAAATAGAAGCCATACCAACAATAGCAATAGGGCACTCTTGTAAACGTGAGTTAAATTGTTGCTCATCATTGAGCTCGTCTTTAAGGGCTGTATCTTTCGCCACTTTGCTTATTTTAGCCATGGTAGATTATTCTCCAGTTGAGGATTCTGTTGCACTTTCATCATCACTGGCATTATTGCTCAGTAAACGAAAACGACTTAAAAATTCAGTATAATTACCCGCCAAAATTCGGCGGATATGAAATGGGGCTTTAGTGAGTACGTAACTCATATATCGGTTAGCTGCTTCCGCTTCATCACCGTCGTAAATATCGACATAAACCCAGTTTGAAACGGGATCGTTGGCAACCAATAAACGACGTTTAGGTTGCTGTTCGGCTGTCATATTTTTATTTTCAGAAAAATCAGGTAATTGGGTGACTTTAACTTGCACAACTTCGTCTTCAGTTAATGAAGTACTGCGGTTTAATACTTCACGCATCGCACTTGGATTAATTTCAGATAACAGCTCTTGTTGTGCTTGAGTATCTTCAAGACGTACTTGCACAGCTTCACTCGGCTTTTCGTTCGTCTTACCATTCGGTTTTTTGTTCGACTTACCATTAGATAAAGCATCAGCGTCGGAGGTAATACCACATGCTTCCATATCAGAAAGTCGTGATACACCATGGCGTTTTAAACAGCGCTGCAAACCTGCACGAGAAACATTCGTATTGATAAACTGTTTACAAACAGCAAGTAATTCATCAAGAGAAAGTAATAAACGGGTGCGCAGCTCAACCACAACATATTCTTGCGCTTCACTTAGCGTGGTATTTAATTGCTTGGGTACATGGGATGCGTCAGTTAACGATTGGCGCGTACGCCATTTACGTACAGTAGATTCAGATATTTTCAATAACCTTGCTAAGACTGCAGTAGGTAAATCTGATTCATGTATAAATGCCCGCATTTCAGGTGTTGTTGTTGCATTGGCATGTTGCTTAGGCATTTATTACCCTGACAAAGTTGTTCGATAATAAATAAAGGTGGAAACCTTGAAGTTCCTGTTCATGCAATACTGCCGAGGAAATTTCATGCTGATTAATCATTTACATCCTAGCTAAATTAAATAATGGTATTTTTAATAAATAAAAAAAATTTAAGCAAACTTATTGGGCGATAATATACACAGGTTTCACACCCAGCACAATCACCCGATACAAGCTTTAACAAAAAACTAGACTAAGGTCTTATCTATAAAGTTTACCAAACAGTACAACTAATTTTTTTAAAAAGTAAACTGCTTACTTAATCGCGCTAACAAAGAGTAAACAAGCTTGTTTCACATCAAAGTATTTTTAATAAATTCGATAAAAAGATAAATCTGATACTTTTCTTTATGATAAAGTTATGTTTACTCAACTGATAAAAAATAACGTGCAAGTTAGTGATACTTTATGACTATTTCGACTAAAAAAAATCTTTCTCCGTCGTTAATTAACAGCAAACTTAAAAAAGAAAAACTTAACAAAGAAAAAATAAGCTTAACCGTAAATGACATTCACTTATGGACAACAAGACCTCAGGACTTAACACTTTGCACTGATGAGAGTAATGAACTGTTATCGAGATATCATGCTTTACTCACCCCTGAGGAGTGTAAAAAACAACAACGTTATAAATTTGCTAAAGACAGACACGATGCGTTAGTCACCCGTGCTTTTATCCGTGACTTATTATCGTATTACGCAGATATTGCGCCACAAGACTGGCGATTTGATATCGGCGACAAAGATAAACCTGAAATTGTTAATCCACCTCTGCCACTGCGTTTTAATATTAGCCACACTAAAAACTTAATAATATGTGCCGTTACCCTCAATGATGATATTGGCTGTGATGTAGAAAATATTGGTCGGAGTAATGATGTGTTATCTATTGCCGAACGATACTTTTCACCGCAAGAAGCAACACAGCTTTTTTCTCTACCGACCAATGAGCAGTGTGATCGATTCTTTGATTATTGGACCTTAAAAGAGTCTTATATTAAAGCTTGGGGCTTAGGTTTGGCTATCCCGCTTGCAGATTTTAGCTTTACTATCGCAGATAAAAATTTACAGCAAAAAGGGAATTTTGTTATTAAAAGTGATATTAGTTTAAGTTTTGCTAAACACCGTGAAGACAATAGCGAGGTATGGCGTAGTTGGTTATTTTATCCAATAGAAGAACACGAAGCACAACACAGAATTGCTTTATCATTACGCGCCCAAGATAATAATCAAACAACAGATTACCAACTGCGCTTTTTCAACTCTATCCCTCTACTAGGTTATCAGGAACAGCATTAAGGTATTGCCCTTAATCAGTTATATACTCAGAAGTTATCCAGCGGACTAGTTTATAACGTTTAAGCTGCATTATTACTTTTACAAACAAGCTAAAAAAACTCCGACTAGCGGAGTTTTTAAGATAGAATCATTAGATTATTTCTAAGTGAAACGTTAAAAAACATCTCTAAATGAAAGTCCCGCTTCAATCACTGGGAAAATTCGCTCTAATGTTGTCATAGGTAATGGCTCACCACTGGCATTATAAATAGTTACTGACGTTTTTTCATTAATCTCGTCTAATGGTGTTACGACAAATTGATAATGTGCTTCCCTAACATCTATTACAGGCGCATCATCACCCCAAATAGCATCCCAAACACTGCTTTCTGGTTTAACAAAATCAACATAGTAAATTTTCTTAGCGTCATTTATATCAGTTATAGTAAAGCCATGTTTTTCAAAAAACACGGGCATATTATCCCACAACTTATTAACTTCCATTTCAACAATATAAGCATCTTCTTCTTCAATATTTTTACCTATGTTAACGAGTTTTTGATTAGCACGAACTAGACGGTTTTCACGTTGCTGAACACGGTAATTATAATCAACTAAAGAGATAATTGAATTAAGCATGGCTTTTTCTGCCCTTTGCTTATCGATAGGATCCATCGTGTTGCTGCCTCCTTGTTGATCTGTTTTAAGAAAATCAACTAAAGAAACACGTAATGAAACACTCCGACCATGGGGTTTAGCTAATAATTGATAACGAAAACGCAAGCTGGTTGCTGACTCAATATCGGTATATAACCAACCGACATCCACCTCATCATGATACCAATCAGACTCAAGAATCGATGTTCTAATCCCTTTTCTGTCAATGCTTGTTTCTTTTAGACTTGTAGCCCCTTCAATAACTTTACCTAAAGTAACTTCTTTATCTTCTTGCACTGTACTGTAAGCAATACCGTCAGATTCAATTTTTTCTATGACAATTTTTTCTATATAATCGAGTAAGTCTTTACCTTCGAATACTTTATCGAACCATATAATCGATATGCCAGACTCATCAACAACTCGCGAAGATGCTGCAATAGGCATAACTAAAGACGGTGCTCTAATATCCATACGTTCACCAATCGGGCCTTGGTGATTTATTTTATCGCTAACAAAATAATCTTTAGGCTGATTTGGTTTATTTAACTTTTCTGGAATAATTAGCGGCTGTGCTTCGGCTGTATCTTGATAAGCAAAGCTTCCCGCTGCTTGTTTATTACTTACTGAACTACATGCGCTAAGTGATAAAGCTAACAATGAAAAATAGACTGTTCGACGACTCATTAAAACTCCTGCGACTTAAGGGACTTCTTAAGCTCACTTTAAAAGACATAACTAATACGGGTAACTAATTTCACTAAACTAATTTTAATAAACTAATGATAATAAATAAGTACGATGAAAATAGTGCGCACCATGGTACTTCGGTGTTTTTGCAAACACAAGATATATGACCAATAAAATTGAAGAGACTCTGACTTGAGCAGCGATAAATTGCTATGCGGTTTTATAGCTGTTCGTAGCTTAAAATGTTAATGAGTCTTAATAGGAGTAGTAATGCTGAGTGATTACGCCAAAAATTTATCGCAGCAACTTACACTGGTTCGCCGTTTTAACCCTTTGTGTTCACAGTACTCAGCCAATACATCGCCGTGACCCACCGCGCCATGAAAGAGTTTTCTAAAACCTTTACTTAACGTGAGCCAATTTTCAGGGTTTATATTAAGCCTAGTTAGCAGGGCTGGTTGGTTTGCTTCAATATAACCTGCTTTATCTTCACGAAGACAACGCCCTGTCAGCTCAATTAATTCAAGATAATCTTTGAGTTCAAACGGTAAGCCTTTTGGCATGGCTTTACGTGGGTTGCCAACAAAAGGTAACAAGCTTTTTGGTTGTTTCCCTTTTTTAGCTGATATTACTCGTTGTTTTACACTGGTGTGCCCCGAACTTTCAGGGGTTTTAGCTATTTTAGCCCGTACTGGATTTAAATCAACATACGCCATACAAGCAGCAAGTGCGGCTTCATCTAATAAGGCTTGTGATTTAAATCGACCTTCCCAAAAATGACCTGTGCAATTATCTTCTTGGTTCGCTTGTGTGGCAATACTTTGGTTTAATAGACGCATAAACCAACTGATATCCATCAAGCGATTACGATAAACTTCAACTGTTTCAAGTAAAGAAGGTAAAAGGTAGTCTGGAATTTCTTCGTCTCGGCAATACTGTTGTGTTATTAACGTGCCTTTGAATAACTGATGCCAACGCTCAATCACCTCTTTAGTTGACCACGCTTTCGCGGTTGCTTCATCAACAAAAAGCACCATATGCGTATGATTACTCATAATCGCGTAAGCGCATACATCAATAGCAAACACCTGACTTAGGGCAAGCATTTTATCTTCTACCCAGCCTCGCCTGTGATCAAAATTTCGCCCGGTATTTTTATCCTCACCACATAAAAAAGCGCGGCGAACACAACGAGATATACAGTGATAATAAGGAGTGTCAATTAAGCTAATTAATTGTTTTCTGGCGGTAGTCATGAAAAGACCTCTCAGATAAAGGCTATTTATTAACCTTAGTTGAGAGGTTTATATTATGCAATTTTGAGCGACTGTCCTAGTTCTTCCTCTTAAAGTAAGCACCTTATAAACC
>JAWSUX010000498.1:0-2861 GCA_033852215.1 Colwellia sp.
TCAGCAAAGTTAATGCAAGCATCTGTGACAGAGACACCATAAGCTAAGTCTTCTTTTGCTAGATCGCTGCTTTGATTACCCGCATTAATATTACTTTCTAACATAATACCAACAATTGATTTGTTACCCGCACAAATTTGTGCAAGAACATCTTGAACCACCAATGGTTGACGTGTGTAATCTTTACTTGAATTACCGTGACTACAGTCAACAATAATGCCTGGCTCAATTCCTTGTTTAGCTAAAACTTGTTCACATTCAGCCACGCTTGCTGCGTCATAGTTCGGCGCTGCACCACCACGTAAAATAACATGACCGTCTGGGTTACCCGATGTTTGAATTAACGCGACCTGCCCTTGACGATTAATTCCCATGAAATGATGCGCTGAAGCTGCCGATTGCAAAGCATTTATTGCAACACTTAAGCTACCATTAGTGCCATTTTTAAAACCGATTGGCATCGATAAACCACTCGCCATTTCTCGGTGAGTTTGTGACTCCGTAGTACGAGCGCCAATAGCTGACCAACTAAATGCTTCAGCTAAATATTGCGGGCTAATTGGATCAAGCGCTTCTGTTGCTAACGGCAACCCTAATTCTGTTAAGTATAAAATCAGTTCACGGGCTTTACGTAAACCCGTTTCAACATCAAACGAGCCATCCATGTGTGGGTCGTTAATTAAACCTTTCCAACCAACCGTTGTGCGCGGCTTTTCAAAATAAACACGCATAACAACAAATAAAGAACCTTGGTATTTATTGTGCAGCTCTTTTAATTCACGTGCGTATTCTTTAGCGGCCTCAACATCATGAACAGAACATGGACCAGAAATAACCAGTAAACGAGGATCGCGCTTGTGAATTATATCACTGATCGTTTTACGCGACTGTTGCACAAACTCACGCGAGGATTCAGGTAAAGGTAATTCAGCACGAAGTGCTTCAGGGGAAATTAATACATGTTCAGCATTAACATGAATGTTATTTGAACTCGTTTTAACTTTTGTAAGTGTCATCGGGGTGTCCTTAATAAATCAATATTCATTTGTATGGTTATTTTAAAAATACGCTAGCTAACAAAAAATTTATCAAGAATATTGACTGAACTGATAGTGGAAAGTATCAAAATAAGAGTTCATTGGAACTACTAAGAATAATGCCCATAGTTCAACTAAAAATAAAACAGGATAGTGTAAAGAATTAAGTACGCACTTTGTATTGTTATTTTTACACCATTTATTATCTATGTATAGTACTAGTTTATCAATAGTCGCTAAAAACCGAGTAAAAGCTTTAATAAAAAACGGTGACATTAAAAAATAAACAAAAAAGCGCCTCTCGGCGCTTTTCATTTTATTTGAAAATAGAGGTGTAAAAATAACAATTAATGAGTGTTAACCTCTCATTAATTATTACGCACCATGAATAATGCGTTTATCAATTAAGTTTTCAACAACACTTGGGTCTGCCAATGTTGAAGTATCACCTAAGCTACCCACATCATTTTCAGCAATTTTACGTAAAATACGACGCATAATTTTACCTGAACGTGTTTTAGGTAAACCCGGTGCCCATTGAATGTAATCTGGCTTAGCAAAACGACCTAATTCTTTGGCAACAAATTCACGTAGCTCAACATTTAATTCATCAGACTCTGTAGCATTACCCATTAAGGTCACGTAACAATAAACACCTTGGCCTTTAATTTCATGCGGGTAACCAACAACCGCCGCTTCAGCAACAGCAGGATGCAATACTAAAGCACTTTCAATTTCAGCAGTACCTAGTCTATGACCTGATACGTTTAATACATCATCAACACGACCAGTGATCCAATAAAAACCATCTTCATCACGTTTCGCGCCATCACCAGTGAAATAGTTACCTGGGTATTGACCTAAATATGTTTGGTAGAAGCGACTATGGTCTCCGTAAACGGTACGTAATTGTCCCGGCCAGCTCGCCGTCATTACTAATAGACCTTGGTTTTCACCTTCTAAGGTCTTACCCTCTTTATCAAATAATGCCGGTTGTACACCAAAAAATGGTTTACCCGCACAGCCTGGTTTCATATCAACAGCACCCGGTAATGAAGTAATTAAAATACCACCTGTTTCTGTTTGCCACCACGTATCTACAACTGGGCAGTTACTTTTACCAACAACTTCGTAATACCAATGCCATGCTTCTGGGTTAATTGGTTCACCAACTGTACCTAATAAGCGTAAAGACGATAAATCAGATTTATTAACTAACTCATCACCGATACTCATTAAGGCACGAATTGCTGTTGGCGCTGTGTAGAATACGTTAACGTTATGTTTTTCACATACTTGCCAAAAACGACCGGCATCAGGATACGTTGGTACACCTTCAAAAACTAACGTGGTTGCACCATTAGCTAACGGGCCGTAGAAAATATAAGAATGACCAGTGATCCAACCTGCATCAGCAGTACACCAATAAACTTCACCTTCTTTATAATCAAAGACATATTTATGTGTCATGGCTGCGTATAAAATATAACCGCCACAAGTATGTACGACACCTTTAGGTGTACCTGTTGAGCCCGAGGTATAAAGAACAAATAATGGATCTTCAGCATCCATAACCTCTGGTTCGCATACAGCCGCTTGCTTAGCAACGGCATCAGCATAATTAATGTCAATTTTTTCATTCCAAGCAACATCACCACCCGTTCGCGCAATAACAATTACGGAATGAACATTCGGACAATCGGCAACAGCAGCATCAACATTTGATTTAAGTGGAATACGCTTACCGCCACGAAGGCTTTCATCAGCAGTGATAATCACTTTACAATCAGCATCTAAAACACGTGCTTTAATTGACTCGGTAGA
>JAWSUX010000077.1:0-1907 GCA_033852215.1 Colwellia sp.
TTTTGCTATTGATAACAAGTAAGTAAGCGAGTGCGCGTAGCACATCCACTTACTTACCTATTAGATATTACTGATTAAACAGCAACAACTTTATTTGCACATGGACCTTTCTGTCCTTGGCCTACTTCAAACTCTACAGCTTGACCATCAGCCAATGTAGCGTATTCACCGCCAGATTGAATTTCTGAATGATGAACAAATAAATCTTTACTTCCGTCTTCTGGAGTAATGAAACCGAAACCTTTATCCGCATTAAACCACTTAACTATACCTTTACTCATAACGTTCTCTTTATCTTCGGTGAAAAATATAATTCTGATTTGCTATCACCATTACAAACCAGAATTTGAATTTTGTTGCGCTACCTAAGTAGTATTATATTGTTGATTAACGATGCTTACCATTTTTATTTTTCATACCTACTACTTTTCGTGCAATAGCAAGTAAATCAGCTGAAACATCATCAGCTCCATCTTTTATTAACTTGCTCACATCACCAGATGAAAATAGTGAACCACGTTCAGATTTTACGCCTAACGAGCGAACAAAGTCTTTTGTTTTACCGGTACTACTGGTATCAATATATTTTAAAAGCACTTGTTCATTAAAGTTCAAAGGCTCTTTTTTTAAAGTCACCACTTGTGCTGTTAATGATTTTATTTCTGATTCTAACGTGTCAATTAATTCAGCAATATTTAAATAGGGTTTCATTAAGTTATGTAGCTCTTATAGGGTTATCTGATGATGCCAATAGGCATCCACTTTATAATAGAAGCAAATCAGTATTAACCACCATGCTCTAAACATTATTATACATTGTACAACGAAAGAAGCAGAGTAAATAGCTTTGGACTTCTTTATACTTTGTTAAAAATCAGTTTCTTTACAATATAACTTATTATATTAGTTTTAAACCAGATAAAACGCGATCATATTGACGCACTTATTTGATAGTTATCGATAAATTAGCGATTATTTATCGGATCTTGGTAAGGTTAATTAATTTGTTATTTTTCGAGATTACCTGAGCCAGCATAACTAAAAGTATTGCGTAAGAAAAATATCACAGTTAACGTATGAATCAAAATAATTAGCAGGCTTTATTTTAAGGGTATTTCTTGATGATATTTGATATTTTATTGTTAATCGTTGCCGTTCTTATTACCGTGCCGCTTATATACAGCACAGTAACGTTGGGGATATCCCCCATGCCAAGTTCCAGTAAAGCCTATAATGTTATGATGAAGTTAGCCAATGAAACAGGTACAGGCCCGATAATTGATTTAGGCAGTGGTTGGGGGAACTTTGTTATACGTATAGCAAAAAGAAATCCACAAAGACAAATAATCGGTTATGAATTATCGATACTGCCATGGTTTATATCGAGCTTACTTAAAAAGGTCTTGGGCTTAAAAAATCTAACTTTATACCGACAAAATTTTTACAAGGCAGAGCTGCCAGCGTCATCGGTGTTGGTTTGTTATTTATATCCTGAAGCAATGGTAAAAATTAAGGATAAATTGCTGTTAGGACAAGCTAAAGTTGATTTTTTAATAAGTAATAATTTTGCTTTACCATTATGGCAACCTGACAAAATTATAACGCTAGATGATTTTTACAGCTCTCCTATCTACCTATATAAAATTAGAAAAGCCACGCTTGAATTTCAATAATAAGGCTTGTTGCAGTCACATAGGGTTATAAGCCCCGATAATAAATTTTCTGACCTCGGCTAATTTATAAGGTTTTCCTATTTTATAATCAAAACAAGTATCCATATTTATGTCGAGATCTCCGGTTACTAAAGCTTTAATCGAACCGTTGTTGATAGCCTTAGCGACATCCGTACCTGTTGCATTGTTTAATCGGTAATCGATAAATATCAAATCGGGCTTGGTGTTATTACA
>JAWSUX010000499.1:0-679 GCA_033852215.1 Colwellia sp.
AGGCTATCTCTTAGCTACTTCTCAGCTCAAATTTTAGGCAAAAAAAACGCGCTAACAAAAGAAAGCGCGTAAAAGGATATAACACAAGGGAATAACATTACTGTTTAGTAAGAGTGATGTTTTTCAATTAAGTTCACTTTTTTTAAATTAATTTAATTAATGACTATTTTTTCTCTCCTATTTATTTGAAATCTTTTAATATTTAAGTACAAATCACTTATCTCTACTGCCAATTATTTGTTACTTCTGGCATTATCATAACTAGGTTTTAATTATTATTAATCATCTATGCCTTTTCAAAAGAAAATTATCCTCATTAGCCTTGGTCTCGCTATTTTAACTAGTTGCGCAACACCACCGCCCAAGAACCCTGAAAACCTTTGTGAAATATTTCGAGAGCATAGTAATTGGTATTTTGCTGCCAAAGACGCTAAAGAGCGTTGGGGAGTGCCTATTCATGTGCCGATGAGCATGATGTATCAAGAAAGTTCTTTCCGTCATGATGCATTGCCCCCACGAGACTATTTATTCGGTTTTATTCCTTGGGGTAGAGTAAGTACTGCTTACGGTTATTCTCAAGCGAAAACGATGACTTGGAAAGATTACGTTCGTGAATCAGGTAACTCAGGCGCAGATCGCGATGACTTTGAAGATGCGATTGATTTCATGGGCTGGTTTA
>JAWSUX010000499.1:798-924 GCA_033852215.1 Colwellia sp.
TTGGCTTATGAAGGTCTCACGTAAAGTAGATAATCGTGCCAAGCGCTATAGTGGTCAATTAAAGAGTTGTGAAAAAGAGTTAAACCATGGTTGGTTATGGCGACTGTTTTTTGGTTAGTTATATTA
>JAWSUX010000500.1:0-2762 GCA_033852215.1 Colwellia sp.
TTGACCATATCCGCTTTGAACATTTACCTAAGATGCGTATCGCTAAAAAAGGTAAAAATGTTACGCAAATGCATTATGCTCGCCAAGGTATTATTACCCCTGAGATGGAATACATTGCTATTCGTGAGAACTTAAAACGCGAAGAAGTGAAAGATGCCACTTTATTATTACAGCACAAAGGCGAATCGTTTGGTGCTAGTATTCCTGAGCAAATCACCGCTGAATTTGTCCGTGATGAAGTAGCTCGCGGTCGCGCTATTATCCCAGTAAACATTAACCACCCTGAATGTGAGCCGATGATTATTGGCCGTAATTTTTTAATTAAAGTTAACGCGAATATCGGTAACTCAGCAGTAACGTCTTCTATTGAAGAAGAAGTAGAAAAACTCGTTTGGTCAGCTAAATGGGGTGCAGATACGGTTATGGATTTATCGACTGGTCGTAATATTCATGAAACGCGTGAATGGATCATGCGTAACTCACCCGTTCCTATCGGCACAGTACCTATTTATCAAGCACTTGAAAAAGTAAACGGCGTTGCTGAAGACCTTACTTGGGAAATTTTCCGCGATACCTTAATCGAACAAGCAGAGCAGGGTGTTGATTACTTTACCATTCATGCTGGCGTTTTATTACGTTATGTTCCAATGACAGCTAAACGAGTTACCGGTATTGTTTCGCGTGGTGGTTCAATTATGGCGAAGTGGTGTTTAGCGCATCATAAAGAAAACTTTCTTTACACGCACTTTGAAGATATCTGTGAAATATTAAAGCAATACGATGTGTCATTCTCATTAGGTGACGGTTTACGTCCAGGCTCTGTCGCCGACGCTAACGATGAAGCACAATTTGCTGAATTACATACCTTAGGCGAGTTAACCAAAATCGCATGGCAGCACGATGTGCAAACAATCATTGAAGGCCCTGGTCACGTACCACTTCACATGATTAAAGAGAATATGGAAGAGCAAATAGAACATTGTGGTGAAGCGCCTTTTTACACATTAGGACCTTTAACGACAGATATTGCCCCAGGTTATGACCATATTACTTCGGGCATAGGTGCCGCTAATATTGGTTGGTACGGTTGTGCCATGCTTTGTTATGTAACGCCAAAAGAGCATTTAGGTTTACCAAACAAAGAAGATGTAAAAGAAGGTTTAATTACTTACAAAATATCTGCTCATGCGGGCGACTTAGCTAAAGGTCACCCAGGTGCACAAATTCGCGATAATGCTATGAGTAAGGCACGTTTTGAATTCCGTTGGTATGATCAATTTAATATCGGTTTAGACCCTGAAACAGCTAAAGCCTACCATGATGAAACCTTGCCACAAGAGTCAGGTAAAGTAGCGCATTTCTGTTCTATGTGTGGACCGAAGTTCTGCTCAATGAAAATCTCGCAAGAAGTTCGAGATTATGCTGCAAATCTTGATAAAAATGCTATTAAAATTCAGTTGCTTGATGAGACCGTAACGATACCGTCTGACGAAGCTATTGAACAAGCGATGCAAGAAAAGTCTGCTGAGTTTAAAGCGACAGGTAGCGAAATCTACCAACTTGCCGAATAGCTTTACCATGATTTTAGGCGAATAAGCGATGAATATTGCCATTGTTGGCGCAGGGTTGATGGGGCGATTAGTCGCACTGTCTTTACTGCGGGGTGAGCAGCTAGGTCAAAAGCAGTCAAATAACGTAAACATTACGTTATTTGATAAAGATAATAAACTCGCTCATAACAGCGCTGCTTATGCTGCCGCTGGTTTATTAACGCCATTGGGGGAATCACTTCATTGTGAGCCTAATATTGTTAAAATGGGTTTTGAATCATTACGGTTATGGCCGGCTTTGCTCGACAGTTTGGATGAGCATACCCTGTTTCAACAAATGGGTGCCATCATGGTAAGTCATGAGCAAGACAAAGGTGATTATCAACGTTTTGTTAGGCACCTTAACAATAATTACCCCGAGCAGGCGCAGCATTCGCTAAATCGTGCTCAGCTTTTAGAGTTAGAGCCAGAAATAGGGCGCAGTTTCAATCAAGGTTTATATTTACCACAAGAAGGACAGCTTGGTAATAGACGATTATTGATTGCTTTGCGCAAGCAGCTGGAAAAAGAAGGTGCGAGTATTAAGGGTGATCATCGGCTGCACTGGTTAAGTGAGTGTAATGTCTTTGCTATTGAAAACACTGAATATAATAGCAAGGTCAGTTATCAGCAGCATGGTGTTAATCATAGTCAGTCATTTGATTTAGTTATTGATTGTAGAGGTACTGGCGCGAGTAGTAAAAATAGCCATCGAGCTTGTGCGCCTATGGCTGATCTGCGTTCTGTCAGGGGTGAGTTATTCCAATTATTTGCCCCAGAGGTCAATATTTCAAGGCCGATACGTTTAATGCACCCTAGATACCAGCTTTACATTGCGCCTAAGCAAAAAGGCTTTTATGTGGTTGGCGCCACTGAAATTGAAAGTGACGATAACTCAGCCATGACCGTTCGTTCAGCAATGGAGTTATTGAGCGCAGCTTACAGCGTACATCCAGGTTTTGCTGAAGCGAATATTCGTCAACATATTAGTCAGTGCCGACCCGCTTTTAATGATAATCAGCCGAAAATTACTCAGCAAGATACGTTAATACAAGTGAATGGTTTATTTCGTCATGGTTTTTTAATTGCGCCAGTTGTGCTGAAACAAGTATTAGCACTGGTGAATAACCGAATGAATAATTCAAACGATAATTTGCCCTATAGCGATTTGTT
>JAWSUX010000078.1:0-31643 GCA_033852215.1 Colwellia sp.
TCTTAACTGATCGGCATTATACGCTAAGGCAGCCTTAACGTGCGTTTTGTCTTGTTGGTAAATCACTAGCCTTTATTCGACGCTAGTCGTTTTTTTGTTAGCTTATGGGCAAGCTGATACTGCTGCCCATCCACCTGTTACAACTTCTTGCATTGAAATGACATCATTGGCGTTAACGTACGTTGAACCCAAGTAAGTTTCTGCTGCGTCAGTGGAATAGTAAAGGCTACTATATAGCACTTTTACGCGATTAGCTGTCAGGTGAGTGGAAATACTATCTAATTCACAAGCTAGCTCTTCTGTTCCTGATGACGTTACTTCGACTGTACGAACAATAGATGACTGGTTTTCAGCGGTATCAGTCACAGAATAAGTTAGTTGGTAAGTGCCTTCGGTATTGGTATCAACCGTGCCAGAAATATTGATTTGTCCCGTAATGTCACCATCGATATCATCCGTTGCGTTAGCACCTTGCTCTACATAGTTATCACCAACAGTTAACTCGATAGTCGCTGAGCCGTTCAAGGTAATTACTGGTGCCGTTGTATCAAGCGCTGGCTCACTCACTACAATGGTGCGAATAACTGAAGTTGAATTACCTGCTGCATCAACAGCACTATAGGTGATTATGTAAGTTGCTGCAGTATTGGTATCAACAGTGCCTGTTTGAGTTATTTGAGCGGTAATATCACCGTCCGTATTGTCCGTTGCGGCAGCACCTTGTTCTATATAGTTATCGCCAATGGTTAATTGGATAGTCGCTGAGCCGTTCAAGGTAATAACCGGCGCTACAGTATCAAGCCCTGGCTCTGGCTCTACCAAATCAAAATTTGCGATTTCACTTGTTTGATTATTATTACTGTCAGTTATGCGCACTTCTACTTGATGAAAAGGAAAAGTTCCTGCAGGGTATTCTTTGGTATACGTCCATGATTCAAGCCCTGTAGCCATCACCCATATACCATTAGTCTCAAATTGTAATTCAACCTCGGTTAGGTCGTTATTTACATCGAACGCTGAGCCGCTAACCGTAACGGTTAGACCATCAACATCAATATTTAGGCTATCAATGACAGGTGCTGAGTCAGGAATAACAGGGCAGTTATCTACAAGGAACGTTTGTGGTGCTGTTGAAAATGAATGTAACGTTGTCTGAGTACTTCCACTGGTGCCTAAATTATCATTAGAGCCATTTGCGTACCAGGTAGAAACCGTGGTTCCGCCCCAACAGAAGGTACCGAAACAAACTTGACCTTCGGTGCTTGATTCAGAATAAGCACGGGCTTGTGTTTCGTGGTTTTGGTTAGTATCAGTATAGTCAGAGCAGGTTGCAATAGGTCCCTTGCCAGTATTGTTGACTACGCTATATGCTTGGCTAGTGCCGGGCTCTAATGCGTTAGTATGTATGCGTATTTCCCATTCACCAACGACAGGTGCCGCTACTACTTGCTCAACGTTATCTACTGTATTTACGCCGCGTGTAGCGTTTTGCTCAGGGTTGGCTAGTCCGCCTAAAACCCATGGAAGATGTACAACCCCATTTGGGTCAACTAACTCAAGGTTAAAGTCGTTAATTAATGTTTTTGTACTAAAAGGTGCAGCAGGAATATCTGTCCAAACTAAGGTTACTTTTACATCATCATCTGTTGAGGTTACATCAAAAGTATGAACAAATTCCTGTCCTAGGTATACTGCATTTCCCTCTACAAAGAGACTGTCTGTTTTGATTGATTGGATAGCATTATCGGCTCGTACCATGCCCCAGCCAAATTGATAATCTGGACCAGGTCTACCCATATCTTCGGCTGTTTGAATTAATACCGCTTTAACCATCGCAGCGGAAGCATTTAGCCCTATAGTTGATTCATAGTGCTCGCGTACTAAACCAGCAATCGCGCTAACCGCAGGGGTTGACATGGAAGTGCCACTCATAGTGCTATAACTTGCAGGGGAAGAGCTACTTGTAGACAAAATATTTGTGCCAATAGCAACTAAATCTGGTTTTATTCTGCCGTCGTCACTTGGACCCCAGCTACTAAAAGTACTGCTCATATCGTTTTTATCAACAGAGCCAACAGTGATAACGTTTTTGGCATTTTTGAAATTTGCTATAGTGTCATAACCGTTTAAATGTGCGTAATCTGCTGGCTGCTCTGGTGTTGCGTTACCTCTATCATTTCGGTCGTTTCCTGCAGCAACTGCCATAACCAAATTGCTATCTACAACGGCTTGATCCCATTGTTGTGTTTTGATTCCGTACTCACCGAAGGTTTGCACGTTGTCGTTATAAGTCCAACCACCATTGCTGTAGTATGTCCAGCCAACAGGAAATCCCCATGAATGGTTTGCACTATGAATGTCGTCATTGGCGACAGCTTCAATCATTTCTGTCAATGGCGCTCTTGTTTCAAAAGAATAAGACCATAATGTCGCTTCAGGCGCCATACCTGTTGCCATTGAATTTTCTGAGCCGTTGCCTATCATTGTTCCCGCAACATGTGTCGCATGAAGTGATATGCTGCCATTGTAGGCATGGTTAACACGATCCATACCCAAGTTATCGTTTAGGTCGTTATGCATAGCCACGTCGCCGACATCCCATAACGCTAAACGGACATTTTCACCACGTAAGCCTAAGGTATTATTAATAACGGTACTACCATTTCTTGTGCCTGAATTGCTGTTCTCAGATGTTGCTTCAAGTGGGGCGTTATCAATCCATGCTACGATTGTTTCTTGAATAAATTCAGCGAGACTGGCATCAGCAATAGTCACCAAGAATTGATTGCGATCTATTTTTGTGTAATCACCTTGATAGCTAGCAATAAGATCTGCGAACGCTTGTTCATCAGAAGGTGTACGTAAACTTACTAATACGCTGTGAGTTTCATTGCTATTAATGGAACGTTTTGCAAAACCTTTTTGAAAAACTTTTGCTGACATTTTGTCTTGAGGAAGAATATCAGCTAATGCGTGTACAAATGATTTTGTGTGTAATGTATCGAGTGCAGCTGTTGGTATTTTTGCAACCCAAGTATTCCCTTTAAGGTAGCCACTCATTTCAATGCCTAACTCTTTGATTTCTGCTAACTCTGAAGCAGATGGAGTACTAGAAAATTGCAAATAAATATAGGCTGAAGCACCTTTTATTACTGGTTTGAAGTTAGGCTCAAACACAACCTGTTGGCTACCAATAGAAATAATAGACTGGGCGAATTGACTCGCTACATCAACGCTAAGCATTTCTTCAAGTAGAATTGTTCTGCGTCCTGCAGACATTAGTTCTTTTGCTGGTGCTAGGGCTTGCAAACTTCTTAAATTGAAATCTGTTATTTGGCTTTCAGCAAATGCTGAACCTGAATTCAAAAAGCTACAGAATAATATCGCAGATAAAAATATTTTCATTTTTGGTTGACCTTAAGGCTTGAATAAGAGAAATAAGAATGAGCCAATAGTTGTTGACTCGCGGTGATAAAATCACTCGTTTTTTTCGGCGGAGAGTGTTTGATTTGGTATGTCATGTCCTTATGTTGCTGTGCAGCATCTTAATTTATGGGCGAGTTTACCTAGCAAAAATCTATTGGTCAATACAATATTGCTGCACCGCATCAAAGAATAAAGTAAATACTCAGTTTATGCTGGTTATTTAATCCAAACCGATATTATCAAGGCTAAATAACAGACACACAGATGTGTTTACGCAAGTATTTCACTGA
Organism: Colwellia sp.; assembly: GCA_033852215.1. Taxonomy (GTDB): domain Bacteria; phylum Pseudomonadota; class Gammaproteobacteria; order Enterobacterales; family Alteromonadaceae; genus Colwellia. Next base: position 3,717 of record JAWSUX010000078.1, read on the forward strand.
CTAAGCCATTTGAAGTAACGGTCAAAAATTTCAAGAATTTAATATAGGGTTGCAGGCAATAGTTATCGGCAAAAGACTAATGCTTTTTGTTGCGTCTGTTTTAACCAGGAAAGGAGAAGGTTACGTATAAATAAATAGCAATTGGAAAACGCACGCTAAAAGTATTTAACGTACGTTTTATTTATCGCTTGTGAGCCACTAGCGTCTCATTAGGTGTTAGCGATTTTTACTCTGGTTATGTTATGGGCAAGTTGATACTGCAGCCCACCCTCCAGCTTCAACTTCTTGCATTGAAATTACATTACTTGCATGAATGTACGTTGAACCCAAATAGGTTGCTGCTGCGTCAGTAGAATAATAAAGACTGAGATATAAAACTTTCACGCGATTAGCCGCCAGATGATTTGCAAGACTATCCAATTCACAGGCCAGCTCTCCTATTACTGGAGGAGTCACCTCGATTGTACGAATCATTGATGTCTGGTTACCTGCGGCATCAGTTACGGAATAAGTTAGCTGGTAAGTTCCTTCTGTGTTCGTATCAATACTACCTACTTGAGTAATTAGCGCGGTAATATCACCGTCTGTATCGTCAGTTGCGGTAGCGCCTTGTTCAATATAGTTATCACCTACTGTTAGTTGGATAGTAGCTGAACCGTTCAAGGTCATTACAGGCGCTACAGTATCAAACTCTGGCTCTATTAAGTCAAAATTTGCGATTTCACTTGTTTGATTATCATTACTGTCTGTTGCGCGTACTTGTACCTGGTGATTACCTACAAGATGCTCCGACGAATACATCCATGATGTAGTCCCTGTGGCCATTACCCATATACCATCATTATCAAATTGCAACTCAACGGTGGTTAAGTCGCCATTTATATCAGAGGCCGATCCACTGACCGTAACAAATAACTCGTTTACGGCAATATTCAGGCTATCAATGGTTGGCGCTGAATCGTCAATAATAGGGCAGCTATTTACGAGAAAAACTTGTGGCGCTGTTGAAAATGAATGTAATGTCGTTTGAGTATTTTCGTTTGTGCCTAGATTATTATTGGAGCCGTTTGCATACCAGGTAGAAACCGTAGTTCCGCCCCAACAGAATACGCCGAAACAGGTTTGTCCTTCGATGGTTGATTCAGAATAAGCACGATCTTGCGTTTCATGATTCTGGTTACTATCCGTGTAATCAGAGCAGGTGGCAATAGGTCCTTCGCCCGCATTATTGACTACGCTATATGCTTGGCTAGTTCCTGGCTCTAGTGCGTTAGCGTGTATACGTACTTCCCATTCACCAACGACAGGTGCAGCCACTACTTGCTCGACGTTATCTACTGTATTTATACCGCGTGTAGCACTTTCTTCAGGAGCCGCTAATCCACCTAAAATCCATGGAAAGTGCACAACCCCATTTGGGTCGACCAGCTCAAGATTAAAGTCGTTGATTAACGTTTTTGCACTAAAAGGTGTAGCAGGGATATCAGTCCAAACCAAGGTCACCTTCACGTCTTTATCTGTTGAAGTTACGTCAAAGGTATGGATAAATTGCTGACCTTGTTGTGTTGCATTACCGTCTACAAATCGGCTAGCGCCAACGTTAATTGAATCAATGGCATTATCGGCTCGCACCATACCCCAGCCAAATTGATAATCTGGACCCGTTCTACCCATATCTTCGGCTGTTTGAATAAGTAGCGCCTTGACCATCGCGGCGGAGGCGTCTAACCCTAAAGTTGACTCATAGTGCTCACGCACCACACCAGCAATTGCGTTAACCGCAGGAGATGCCATAGAGGTGCCACTTGCGGTAGTATAACTTGTTGATGAGTTACTACTTGTTGAAAAAATATTTGACCCAATCGCCACTAAATCTGGTTTAACTCGGCCATCGTCACTTGGACCCCAGTTACTAAAAGGGCTACTCATATCGCTTTTATCAACGGAGCCAACCGTGATAACATTTTTGGCATTTTTGAAATCAGGAATTGTATCGTAGCCGTTTAAATGTGCGTAATCTGCGGGTTGCTCTGGTGTTGCATTACCTTCGTCGCTCCGGTCATTACCCGCTGCAACAACCATAACCAAGTCGGTATCAATAACTGCCTGATCTGCGGGTTGCTCTGGTGTTGCATTACCTTCGTCGCTCCGGTCATTACCCGCTGCAACAACCATAACCAAGTCGGTATCAATAACTGCCTGATCCCATTGCTGAGCATTTATATCATAGTGACCAAACTTTTCTATGTCATCACCATAAACCCAGCCACGGATGTTGCCCAAATATGTCCAACCAACAGGATACCCCCATGAATGATTTGCGCTATGAATATCAAAATTGGTGACGGCTTCATCCATTTCTTCTAAAGGGCTATCCCACCTATAAGACCATAGTGATGCTTCTGGTGCCATTCCGGTAGCCATTGAATTTTCTGAGCCGTTACCTATCATCGTTCCCGCAACATGAGTCGCATGAGAAGATATACTTCCACTGTAAATATGATTAACACGGTCCATACCCAACGTATCGTTTAAGTCGTTATGAATACCTACATCGCCTTCATCCCATATACCTAAGCGAACATTTTTACCACGTAAACCTAAGGTATTGTGAATAACAGCACTACCATTTCTTGTGCCTGAATCACTGTTATCAAATATTGCTTCAAGTGGTGCGTTATCAACCCATGCAACGATTGTTTCTTGAATAAATTGAGCTAATTTCGCATCAGCAATAGTCACCAAGAATAAATTGCGGTCGATTTTTTTATAATGCCCTTGATAGATGGCAGTGAGATCTGCTAACGCTTGCTCATCAGAATTTTTGCGTAAACTGATCAACACACTATGAGTTCCATCGCTGTTAAGTGAGCGCTCTGCAAATCCGTTATTAAATATCTTTGGTGACATTTTGTCTTGAGGAATAATGTCAGCTAAGGCATATATGTATGTTTTAGCCTGCAGTGTATCTATTGTCTTGGCTGTTATCTTCGCAACCCAGGTATTCCCTTTAAGATAACCACTCAACTCAATATTCAACTCTCGAAGTTCAGCTAATTCTGAAGCCGATGGTGCGCTAGTAAACTGTAAATAAATATAGGTCGAAACGCCTTTTATTATTGGTTTGAAACCAGGTTCAAATATCACGTATTGGCTGCCAATGGAAATAATCGGTCGTGTGAATTGATTACCCACATTATTTGGCAGTATCCCATTCATTTGAATGATTTTTCGCCCAGCCAAAGACATGCTTTTTGCTGGTTCGAGAGCCAGTAAACTTCTTAAATTAATTTCTTGTATCTGATTTTTTGCAAGTATCACCGTGGAATATAAAGAAGTACACAATAATATTGCAGACAATAATATTTTCATTATCGTTTTGCCTTAACGTTGAGGTTGATTGAAAAGCGCAAATCAATGCACCATTTTTAAAAAAAAGTGGGGTATGGTGATCCGATAATGGCTCACCAGGAATATTACTTGTTAAATTCTATTATCTTGTTTGAATAAAAAAGAATAGATTAGTTAATAACTGTTGACAGAGTGTGGTGAAAATATCCATTTTCATTATATCCATTATTTTGTTGAAGCGACTATAGAAGCCGTTATCTTGAGACGCTAGTTGCGTATGCGATATTGTGTTTAAATTTTAACCGATTTTATTTGGCGAAATCGTATTGTCAATGGATTTTTTTGCATAACAAGCATGAAACTAACTTTAGTGGTAGTATTTAAATCCATTACGTAATAATAAAACTAAGTGAAATAGGTAATGTAAATGACGAAAAAAATACAGCAAGAACTAAACAGTAAAACTGAGTGTGGCCGTGGTGTGGTGAAAGATAATTATTTAGCCGCGTTGGTTACTTCGAAAGTGTATAAAATGCAGGTCGTAAAAGCTAAAAAAGGTAAAGGCTCTTATCAACGTAAAGCGAAAAATGTAAGGCAAGAGTCTTATTTAATAGCTGCTTAATCAATGTAGATTAAGCAGCTATTAAATAAGGCTTTTGTTTTTTGATGTTAGGTTTTAGCTAACCAGTCTTGCGGTACTAAATGCTCATTCAACTTAGCTTCAGCACTGCCTGCTTCCGCTTGATAATTATATTCCCAGCGTGCGAGTGGGGGCATCGACATTAATATAGATTCTGTTCTACCGCCGGATTGTAGGCCAAATAAAGTACCTCGATCAAAAACGAGGTTAAATTCTACATATCGCCCACGACGATACAGTTGAAATTGTCGCTGCTGCTCAGTGTAAGAATCATGCTTACGGTTTTTGATAATAGGGATGTAAGCATCAATAAAACCTTGGCCAACAGCTTTAATATAATCAAAACAAGTATCGAAATCCCATTGGTTTAAATCATCAAAAAATAAACCGCCGACACCGCGGGTTTCATCACGATGTTTTAAATAAAAATATTCATCACACCATTTTTTATGATCAGCATAAATATTGTCGCCAAAAGGTTTACATAAGTTGGCGGCAGTTTGATGCCAATGTTGCACATCGGCATCAACGGGATAAAAAGGCGTCAAATCAAAACCACCACCAAACCACCAAACAGGTTCTTCTCCTTCTTTTTCGGCAACAAAAAATCGAACATTGGCGTGTGACGTTGGAATATGTGGGTTTTTCGGGTGGATAACCAAAGAAACGCCGCAAGCTTGCCAAGTTCTTCCGGCAAGCTCTGGACGATGTGCCGTTGCGGATGGCGGCAACTTGTCTCCTGAAACAACAGAGAAATTAACGCCACCCTGCTCAACAATGGTGCCATCAGTCATTACGCGTGTTCTACCACCACCGCCTTCTTTACGCTGCCAGTTATCTTCAATAAATTTGCCCGAGCCATCAGTTTCTTCAAGAGCATGGCAAATTTTATCTTGCAGTTGTTTGAGGAAATTAATGACGAGTGAAATATCAGGGTGTTGAACGGTGTTTTTTTGATCGCTCATAAAGAGGGATACTCCAGAAAATAGTAGCTAAAACAGTATTTAAAAAACCATAACTATTATTAAAAAATGATAACAAGTTAGATGAAGCCGTAATTTTAGATAATGCATCTAATTATGTCAAAATCACAATGCACTTTACATAGCTTCTTGAATTAATAACTCGGTTTTATTGGTATTATTACAGATAACACCAAAATGTAGCACGGTAAAGTATAATTATGCACCGTAAAGGGGCTCCTTAATGCCTGCTTTGTTTTATTTGGTGCAGTTAAGCACCTTGATGGTACGTTCAATGTTCTATCTTATTAAAAATAAACAGTATTTTTTTTGGCGCAATTTATGCTTGTTCATTGAAAATTAATGAAAAACACATTAGTTAACCAGTAAACTATCAGGAAGTAAGCATGTTAAAAATATTTCTCCCTTGTTTGATCACGCTGTTATCATTTTTACCTACAGCCGCGTGGGCTGATGAGGCTCAACTGAATGGCGCCAATACTAGTTGGATTTTAACCTCAACGGCTTTGGTTTTATTAATGACCTTACCGGGTTTGGCACTGTTCTATGGTGGTTTAGTTCGTAAAAAGAACGTTCTTTCTATCTTAATGCAGTGTTTTGCCATTGGTTCTATTTCATCAATATTGTGGCTAATTGTTGGATATAGTCTTGCCTTTAGTGAAGGTAATGGTTTCATTGGCGACTTATCTAAAGTGATGATGAACGGCATTGGTAAAGATGTATTATCAGGTGATATTCCAGAAAGTTTATTTATGTTATTTCAAATGACCTTTGCCGTGATCACACCCGCACTTATTATTGGTGGTTTTGCTGAGCGTATGAGGTTTTCAGCAGTACTCATTTTCAGTGGTTTGTGGCTATTAGCCGTTTATGCTCCTGTAGCACACTGGGTATGGGGTGGTGGTTGGTTAGCACAAATGGGTATTTATGACTTTGCTGGTGGTATAGTGGTTCATATTACCGCGGGTACTGCTGCTCTTGTTGCTGCTTTAGTTGTTGGTCCTAGACGAGGTTTCCCAAAAACACCTATGTTGCCGCACAACTTAACGATGACTGTGACAGGTGCGGGTATGTTATGGGTTGGCTGGTTTGGCTTTAATGGTGGTAGCGCACTTGCTGCCAATGGCGATGCGTCAATGGCGATGCTTGTTACCCATATTTCAGCAGCAGCAGGTACATTAACTTGGGCTGCAATTGAATGGAAAAAATTTGGTAAAGCCAGTGTTCTTGGTGCGGTAACAGGTATGGTTGCAGGTTTGGGTACTATTACACCAGCATCAGGTTTTGTTGGCCCTGGTGGCGCGTTAGTTATTGGTATTAGCGCAGGTGTTGTTTGTTTCTATGCTACGGTTTATATCAAACAAAAATTGAAAATAGATGACTCGTTAGATGTTTTCCCTGTGCATGGTGTTGGTGGTATTTTAGGTACATTATTGGTTGGTGTATTCTCTGCAACGAGTTTAGGTATGTTCAGTGGTTTTGGCTTTGCTGAAGGAATTACTACTATAGCAGAGCAAGTTGGCGTTCAGCTTGTTGGTATATTCTCTACGTTAATTTATACGGCAATTGTTACGTATATTTTATTGAAACTTGTTGGTTTAATGACTGGTGGTTTACGTGTTGATGAAGAGCAAGAAGTTAATGGCTTAGATCAAGTAGAACATGAAGAGTCGGGTTATAACTTGTAACGGATATAAAACTAATTCCCGAGCGACATTGCTCGGGAGTACATTATGTCTATCATTGTTTTCTACTCGCTGAAATTAATAGCTTAACTAAAGTTATTGATTTCAGCAGCTCCCTACATATCTCACAGATTTATACTGTTTAATTACATTCCTACTATGCTATAAATCTAATTTAGCTAGGATTATTTAACCGTGTTAACTCTTTCTTAGCTAAAAAATTATCCATTTTTGAGCGTAATAATTTATATAATAAAATAGAACCGTCTATCTCTTCTTTTCGATTTGTTAAACTTTCAATATTTAAACCCAAAGGTAAATCGTAAGGGATAACCGCATCTAAAATTTGTTGCAAACTATTGGTGCAAATGCGTATTGATTCATATAAAGGATTTTGGGCATTTAAAATACGTAAACTAGTGGCTTCAGGTACATTAACACCTAACCATTCAATAAATTCTAGTGTTTTATTACTACCACAAGGAGAGAACGTTAAGATCAATCGTTGCGGTTTTAAGCCTTGTTTCTGACACTCGATGGCATAACGCGTTAACAAATCTATTGTTGCTTGAGGATCGTAAATTGCCTGTGAAATAAAGAAGTTACAGCCCTGCTTATGCTTTTCTATTAAACGTTCATGTTCATTTTTTTTGCTAGTATGGCGCTCTGCAATCGTAACGCCACCAATAAAAAAGTTGTGTGGGTTATTGACCAATGTTTTATAACCATCAGCTAAAGATAAAGAGATGTTATTATTTTTTGATGGGCTACCAACAAGTACGACATCTTTAACGCCATATTTTTCCCACGCCTCATTTGCCCATAAATTAAAGTCATTGCTATTAGATTGAATAACACTTTTATATGTAATTACTGGGCGATTAGATTTCTTATTAAGTAAATGCGAATAGAGCCGAGTATCATGAGTAGACTTAAAGGGAAAAGGTCTAGGTTTGCTAATACGCGAGTTTTCATCCTGAATGTCATAAACAATCAAACCGTCAAAATCAATATCACTGACACGCTCAAGCAGTTTATCAGCAATAGCGTCAACGGCATCGAGTGGCGTATCAATTTTTGGTGGTGTTGTACCAATAAAGTATACACCGCGGTTAATGTCATTATACCTAGCTTGAAGTTCTGATTGCGTTGTCAAAATACTACCTTTTGATGCTTGGACGTTTAGATGGCTATATGGTCATGTAAATAGCTAGGATTGTCAACAATGAAAGCTAAAAAAATTATGCTTAGACTCATTTGAGCCATTTTATTTACTCGTTTTTGTTTACAGCAATATCCTACCTATTCCGCTGCTAAGGGGCGCACTCCTTAGCTACAAAGTAGTGGTTATGTAATCGCAAGGCTTATGGGCAGAGCTTTGTTACTACATATATATCAACCAACAATTACAGCTGTTTCATCTAAATTAAGTGATGAACCAGCGACAAACTTAAATAGGTTAAAGCCTATTTTAATCATATCGCCATTTTTAAGTAATTGTCGTGATACTAAATTACCATTAAGCTCTGTACCATTGGTGCTGTTTAGATCTTCAAGCAGCACTACATTGCCGCCTTGCTCATAAGGTACTTCTCTAATTGTTAAACGAGCATGTTTGGAGCTGACAGCAGGATCTTCAATGTGTATATCACAAAACTTTACTCGACCAATAAGTAGTTCATCTTGGTTTAATTCCCATTTATTTATTACAACGTCTTCAACGATCAAGGCTAAATAAGCCATTACTCTCTCCTAATCTATTTACTTTTTTTACCCTTGCTTGGGTAAAACCGGGTTATTCTGTAATCGCAATTAAGCCTAAGGTTAAATTATCTTTACTCAATTGCACTATTGCTTGTTCAGTCATTTTTTTGCATAAAGATAGGCCTACATCATGAGGTACGTTAGCATAACTCAATGAAGCAAACTCACTCATATGCTCAGTGATCTCAGCTTTGCTTAAATAATCATGTAAACCGTCGGTTGAAAGCATAACTATGTCACCATTTACGGCATTATAACTTATTGTATCCACTTCTACGTTTTGTTTACTGCCTATAGCACGCGATAACAAGTTTTTGGTATTTGATTTTTCTGCTTCATTAGCCGTTATTGCGCCTTTATTTAGCAAATACTGGATCATAGTATGATCTTCAGTTTGTAAACTAAGTTGCTTATTTCGTAATAAGTAAGCCCTTGAATCACCTACCCAGCCTATTGAGCACTGCTGTTTATCAAATATGGCCAATACTCCAGTAGTACCCATACCTTTACATTGCGCTTGTGTTTGAGCATGATCAAAAATAACGCTATTTGCAGACATCATCTGGTTTTCTATCCAAGTACACCAACCAAGTTCAGGTGTGGTATCAAGTTGCGTTATTTTTTTCTCTATATAGTCAATTAATAGCTTACTGGCTACTTCTCCTGCAAGATGCCCACCCATACCATCGGCAATTATCATCCAGGTTATATTCAGATTGTTATTAAAGCCATAACAAATAGCATCTTCATTATTAGCGCGAAAATTTCCTTTTTCAGATAATGTGCTTACTTGATAATTCATAATAGTGGTGCCTGCTTAAAGTCACGTTTTAATGCATTGATTAACGCTTGTTTAAATTCTTGCATTGATTGATAGCGTTTTTCACTGTCTTTTTGCATCGCTTTATTTGTTATGCGCAAGGCACTTGGTGGTAGACTATCATTTTGCTTAGTTACCGCAACATGCTTCTCATTACTTATTTGGTAGACCACACTAACAACCGAATCTCCTTCAAAGGGCAAACAACCACTGAGCAGTTGATACAAGGTGGCGCCTAAACTAAAAATATCACTTCTACCATCAACGGGTTTCCCCAAAATTTGTTCTGGCGACATGTAATAAGGACTTCCCATAATAACGCCGGTACTGGTTCTGCTATTATCATTTACACAGGCAATGCCAAAATCAGTGATAGTCACTTTTTGAAAATCATCATCGTAAATAATATTGCCTGGTTTAATATCTCTATGTACTACGTTTTGTCGGTGAGCATATTCTAGGGCATCAGTAANNTATCTTCATCACCGACATCATAAATGGTGACAATATTTGCATGGCTCAAACCACCAGCCGTTTCGGCTTCCCTAAAAAATCGCTCTTTAGCTTGAGTTATTTCATCTTGATCAATGCTGTCACTAAGTTGCAATGTTTTGATAGCAACATGGCGATTAATTTTAGGATCAACACCTTGATATACTATGCCCATAGCGCCTTTACCAAGTAAACCTTCAACCTTATAACGACCAAAGGTTTTATTGCGGAAATCAAATGTTGCATTAATCACAGGCTGTTGTGGTACACAATTAATAACTTGCGTACTTTCTAGCAAGGTCTCAGGTGACTGCTGCGCTGAAATAACCACGGTTTTTGCTAACTCATCATCGTTCTCGAGTTTATCATCGGTTATTGCAGCTTGCTGCGCTGCGTGCTCTGTTTTAATTGGCGCTAACGAACCCCAATGTATTTTATGAATATTCGGCTTAGCAATTTTTTTAATAGTATAGTTTTGAGCTGCTTTGCTGTCTTTTAAGTCATGTACTACGGAGTTTGCAGTAGAGGCTCCAGCCTGCAGAGCAATACGGTTTTCGGCTTGGACATGTAGGGATTGTTTACGATAACTTTGTAATTTTTCTTCTGTTCCTGCATGAGTAATACCACTATTTTTTATCCAAGAGTAAAGATATTTAGCATGCTTATGATTATTATTTGATGCGGTGTCATTCGCTAATTGATAAACTTTTTCGATCAAACTTTGGCTTGCTTTACTCTGTTCTAGATATGTCTTTGCTTTATCTAATAGCTCGGTTGAAGAAAGCTCTTTTAGAGTATCGACAAGTAATTGGTTGTATTGTTTTTCAATGCTTAAAAATAAATCACTCTCTCTTTGATAAGCACGAATAAATAACCAAGAACAAGACACAATAGTGATCGTAGGTACTAAAGAAAACCAAAAGTTATATAAGATGAAAAAATATTGAGCTAGTACTAGCAATAAAAAATATGCGGTTAACAATTGCCACTGCCATTTGTTATTAAAGCCGCGGCAATACCAAAGTAGTGAAATACCAGAAATAAAGCATAACGAGTGTAACAACTTTATCCATAACCCTTGTTTTAGGTTAGCTAAGGTGAGTGGTAATACTTGTGATGTACTGAGGTATTCTAAAGAGTACAGTTGAAAATTATATTGATTAATTTGAGCAAAGTAGTCAGCGGAAATAGCCGAGTAACAAATTAACCAAAAAACTATCAGTAAATAAAACCAACCAGTTTTGTACAAAGGAAGCACACTATTTGACATGAAACTATTGAGCCTTAATTAAATGCGCTCACGTAAAAAGTAACGGTAATCAACTGTAAAACCAGTGCGTTACAAGGGGGGTTACTTGGCGCTTTATTCCTGTTATATTTTAAAGTCTATGTTAAACAACAACAACAACGAGTGCAATAACAAAGTAGTGGGAAGAAAAATGTTAAAAGTATATAGCCAAGCCTAAGGGATCTCACGAAAATAAATATTAAAATTATTTAGGCGCTCGGTTCAATGTACTATGGTAAGACGACTAAATTCCTATGCAATGTGACAATTTACAAACGAAGTTCAAAGGGGAGGGGGGATAAATATTCGTAGAGAATCCTTAGGCTTGGCTGTAATAAAATAGAATTCATACTGTGCTCTAGTAATCCTATAATAACCTCACTAGTAATAACAATACCCTTAATTTCTATACGGAATATTATTAACTGGCTAAATTATTATTTTAAAAGATATCTCTAACATTCTTGGAGGAGCAATAATTAACTGACTAGGATAATTAATATCACTCCAAGGTGCGTATATTTCATCTGTAACATTACGGCCATGCAGTGCTATTCGGTAATTATCAAAGGTATAGGCAATAAACACATTAACTAGCGTGTAATCTTGCATAACAACAAGATTATTAGCATGGGTAAATCGCTCAGAAACATGATTAATACTGGCACCTATTTCTATTGGTTTGTCAAAGAGGTTATTGTAACTTCCCCATAAACTCCATGTTAAGTTGGGTACATTTTCAGGCGTATTACCCGATACATCCTCGCCATTATAAAATTGCTCAAGCTCGGCATTAATGATGGAGATATTACCGCCCAATCTTATGTTTTCACTAACGAGTAAATGAGATGATATATCTATCCCTACAGAGGTATGGATATTATCTTTTATTTCTGTTGGAAGTTGAGTTGCAATCCTTTTTTCTATATCGTATAAAGCTAACGTCATTTCAAAACTGTCGTCATAAAAAGAGCCTTTTAAACCTAACTCTACCTGAGTTACATCAGATGGCTCAAACTGCGTAGCATCACTAAAAAATGATGAAGATAAACTAGCCTCCAGTGGAGAATGTTGAAAATCATACTTTGCGTAAGTCATGAGTTTTTCTGTTATTGAGTAACTTAAACTTGCTTGAAAACTTAATTGACTGAAGGATTTATTAAGCGCAGTCTCTTTTTTTATATTTCCATCAAATCCATAACGTGCTCGTTCTACTTTGGTATGTTCAAGCCTAATCCCTGAGTTAAAATGAAGTCTTTGAATTATTTCTGTATTATTATTTAGAATTGCTGCCAATGTTTCTTGATTATAAAAGTCATTTTTCTTTTCGACTTCGCCAAACAAACCAGGTTGAGGGTTATGAAAGTCAACAAAATCTACAAAAAAATTAATCGGTTCAAAACCAATAACTCGAGAAAAATCATTGTCACTATATTCAGCATCTAAAGAAAATTGATTATTAAGACCCCATAATGGTTTAATAATGCTAAAACCTGCGGTCATACCAATCAAATCACGATCATGTGTAACCAATAAACGGTCTCGTTCAATAAGTTGTGTTTCTGGATAAAAATTATAGGTTTCTGCATTTTGCCAATCCCTTTCTGCGGTAAAATAATACAGCGTTGCATGGCTTGTTATATCATCATTAATCACTAAGTTAGCTTTAATAGTTGCCCATAGACTTGTTGAATCTATGATGTGATCAGAAACATTATAATTATTAAAACGAGTGGCATTATCAATAACTAAATCTTGTTCTGACTTAACTAAACTAAATGGTGACAATGCATCGGAACGAGGTACTAATGGTGTTCCCCAATAGGCAGGAAGTTCATCATTCAAGTATGATGTAGAAAATATTAATGATAATGTTGAATATGCTTGCCAAAGAATACTCGCCGATAAATCAGTAGACTCAGAAGCGCTATCATCAAGCCAGCCATCAGAAAAATGATGACTTAAATCGACTTGATAGGCGAAATTCTTATTAAGGGGACCTGAAAAACTTGTATCTATTGATGAAGAATTATTACTTCCATAAGACACTAACCCTTTAATAATATGGTGCGTATTTAACTTAGGTTTTTTGGTTACTAAATTAATTGTACCTGCAGCAGCACCCTCCCCGAATAAGCTTGAGGGTCCTTTAATGACTTCAACTCTTTCAAGATTATTAGTACCATGCGGACGCATATTTAATGTGGGAAGTCCCATAGAAATGCCATTATATAAAATTTTAACAGAATCTCGGTTAAAACCACGCATACTAAAGCTGTAAGGCTCCGAAGGAGACTCCCCAGAGATAATCCCTGTCATGCCCTCCACTACTTCAACTACATTTTTTAAGCCTCGGGCTTCTATCGCTCTTTTATCCATAATTTCAATCGATGCAGCAATATTAAAAGTTGGCTGATGTAGTGGGTTAGCTGTTTTAGGTATTTCATCGAAACTTAAATTTTTTACTGATTGGCCAGAAATATCAATTTCTAGTTTCATTAGTTCTTTTAAACTAAGTTCAAAAACATTCACCTCTTCAGCAAATATACTTACGGTGAAAAAAGTCATAAAAACAAGTGGAATGCATATTTTCGTCATAAATATTTTTCATCATTAGTTAGTTAGATAGTTAGATAGTTAGTTAGTTATATAACTATAGGTTATGTTTGTAATAAATCATATATCACTTTACTTATCTAACCTGAATGTCGATGTGTTTTTGTTGGAGGGGAGTGGCGTAATGCAGTCGCTAAACGATGATTAATTGAAACGTTTAACTACTATCAAGTTAATTATCATCAATCGGCTGAATCATTTAATAATTCACGAATTCTTAATAACAATTTTTCCGAGTGATAAGGTTTTGGAAGCAACTTTTCTTGTAATGAGACATTAACTTTATCTACATGACGACTATCGTTAAATCCGCTGGCCAGTTGAATTTTTATCTTTGGGTATTTATCTTGTACCAGAGTTGCTAACCTATAGCCATCCATATTAGGCATAATGACATCAGAAACCAATACATCGACAGGTTCTTTTTCAAGAATCAATAACGCTTCTTTTCCACTATTTGCAATAAACACTTGGTAGCCATGTTTAGTAAGAATCACTGATGTCCATTCTGCTAATGCAGGCTCATCATCTACCACAAGTATAATTTCCTTTCCTGATAGATTATTTTCTTTTTCTTTTTTAAACTGTTTTTCTTCTGCTCCACTTTCATAATACCTAGGGAAATATAAAGTAAAGCGTGAACCATGCCCTCGCTCGGAGTATATTTTAACATTACCTTTTGACCTCTGCATAAGGCCATAGACTTGGCTTAAACCTAAGCCAGTACCAAATTCACCTTTAGTCGAAAAGAAGGGGTCAAATATATTTTCTTTTGTTTTATCATCCATACCACAGCCCGTGTCGGTGATACTTAATAAGACATAATTTCCCGTTGGTATTACCAAGTTTTGCGCATCTACCTCTTTAATAACTTCATTACGTGTTTCAAAAGTGAGCTGACCATTACCTTCAATTGCGTGCATCGCATTGATACTCATATTTAATATCGCATCTTCTAAGTCACCCTCATCAACATTAATCAGCCATATGTTTTTTTCTAGCTCGTACACCTGATTTATACGTACCGTCAGCGTTTTTTCTATCATAAGCTGCGTCCCTTCTAACAAGGTATTTATATTGACTATTTGGTTTTCAGATGATTTTTTCCGAGAAAAAGTGAGCAGTTTTTTTGTTAGTTTAGCTCCACGCTTGCCTGCATGTTTAATTACATTAATATATTTAGTCAGTTTAGGCTGTTCACTGACTATATCTTCTATCAGCTCCGAATAGCCTATAATAATGCCTAGCATATTATTATAGTCGTGAGCGATGCCACCAGTGAGTTTGCCTAATGCATCCATTTTCTGAGTTCTACGAAGTTGCTCTTCTAAGTTTCGTTGGTTCGTTAGATCAGTAACAGCACCAATATAACCTTTGATAATACCGTCAGCATCATACTCCGCGTCACATTGACCAAAAACCCATCGGATAACGCCATTGGGCGTTATGTAACGGTGTTTTGAATTTAAAATTTGTTCTGATTGAAGGTTGTCAGTCCAAGTTTTACTTAATTTCGACCGTTCAAACGGGTGAATAGCATTAAGCCAGCCGTATCCTATCGCTTGCTCTCGAGTTAACCCAGAATACTCACACCACCTTTCATTTACATAGAGACATTTACCATTAATATCTGTTTGAAATACACCAACAGGTGATAACTCTGATAATGCTCGGTAACGCATTTCACTTTCTCGAACCGCTGTTGTTCTTTCTTTAACCTCCTCCTCTAAATGTTCACCTCTTTTAGCTAGTTTAATACTAACTCGTTTTTTATCCTGATTTAGTTTATACAGCCAGAAAAGAAACAGTAAGAACATAAATAGTATTACAAGAGATACATATAACCATAACTGTTGATCATCTATTTTGCTTTTTTGTGCAACGATATCTGATTTACGTAATAATAATTCCTGTTGTTGCTGTTGCAGTAACAGTTCATTATTTTCTACTTTTTCCTGCTGTAGTTTGATTTTTTGAGCATGGCCATTAA
The DNA here is from genome assembly GCA_033852215.1 of Colwellia sp. Taxonomy (GTDB): domain Bacteria; phylum Pseudomonadota; class Gammaproteobacteria; order Enterobacterales; family Alteromonadaceae; genus Colwellia. The sequence continues at coordinate 19,346 of JAWSUX010000078.1, forward strand.
GTTCTTTTTCTTGTTTTTCCAACAATTGATTCTGTTTATTGGCTGATATACCTACATTTTTTAATTGTTGTTTACGTAATGTTATGTTTTTTTCTTGATTTTTAATGGTCTTTTTATTCTTATCAAGTGTTCTATTTGCCGATGATAAACGTGATTGTGTGTTTTTGAGTTCATTGTTTATATTATTAAGCTGCTGTTGACTTTCATTAAGTGCTAATTTTGCAATGTTTGATTGCTTTTGAGTCGTATCCAGTTGACTTGATAATTGATAAAGCTTGTTCTCCATCTCCCTATATAACTCGGCCATATCTAGTTCATTCCCACCTAATATAAGGATATCTTTACTGATTTTTAGTTGTGCTAAAAGTATATTAGAGCGATTTAGTTCAAATTCTAAATTGTTATTAGGGGTGACATAGAAGTTGATCATAATATGGATTTGATAATTATCTATTTCAGATACAACAAGTGTATTGGTTTGCCGTGCTTTAATCGCAATTTTAGTGAAAGGCTGCTTAGTTTGAGATGCTACAATTAGCAGGTGTATATTCGTTAATTGTTCAATATTGTCTAGTTTTGTGAGTGTTATTTCTTTACCTCTTATATTACGAGCTATTATTGAATGCTCTAAGTTATTGAAGTACTCTTGATCTACCCCTATAAATCCAATGTTAAACGCTTGAATATCTTTTTCATTTTTCCAGGTGATATGTTTTAGGAGCCGAATTGACATTTCAGCTTTAATAACCGATTTATTGATTTTTTGGGCATAAATATCTTCCCCTAGAAGGGATAAGGTAATAATAAATAAAATTCGAAATGACATAATCATCCAATCAGTAACTGAAAATTATTTTGCAAAAACAAACTATTTAAAAATATTACAGCTTAATAAATATAATTATTTTACTATAGCAGACATTGAACAGAGCAAAATTAAAAAATTCTATTTAAACCTGCCAACAATAATCACTAAAATATACCCTGTTTGATATAATAATCTTCAATGTTGAGTTAAGTATAAATATAAAAAATCAAACTGTTATAACATCACGGTATTGTTGCTGGTGTTATTGAAGATTTAAAAATAGTTTCATTATTAGATCAATACTTGCCGCAAGACGATAAAAAAGGGAAACAGCGCAAAAAATATCCTTATAAAAACATGATGACGCCCTACGAAAAATTAAAATCACTGACTGATGCTAAAACTTATTTGAAACCTGACATTCATTTTGAAATACTAGATGAGCAAGTGATGAATTGACTGATAATACTTGTGCTGAATTACTTCAAAAAGAACGAAGTAAACTATTTAACCAGATCTTTGAACAAAATAAACGAGCGTAAAGATTTACTTATTTCAGACTCATTTGTTAATTGGAAAATACTTAACAAAGTATCTGGAAGAAATGTACTATATAAATAGAATTCATAGTTCCCCTATTAATACCTAACAGTGACTGTATGATTGTAATCTAATAACCCGCTTATGTATCTAAAGAGCAATTTACGATTTCATAAATGTCAGTTTATTTTACATGTTTTTATTGTTGTAGTTTTATACAAAGTTATCACATTGAAATATAACTTCTTTTACTTATTGGCGTAATAGTTGCTTTATACTCATTAAGAAAAAATTATATTCAGCTCTCCCTTGATTAATATTGATTATAAGGAAAATTAAGTATGAACGTAAAAACTTTAAAAATGACATTGGCAGGTTTTATTTTATCGGTTAGTGGTTTGGCTAATGCTGCGTTGATAACCGAAGAGTTTACTGGTGGTACTGCTAGTACTGAAGTTGGAAGTGATTATGCAAGCAGTGGATTAATATTTGACAATGCATATTACAGTAACTGTTATGGTTCAGGCTGGATTTCAGGTGAGAACGATACTTGTTACAATAGTAATTTTGACAATGCCATAGATGGTGGTTTTAGTGGAACAACTGATTTTATTTCAGCTATTTTAAAATACCCTGATGGTGGCGTTACTTCTTTATTAGAAGTTTTTGATATTAATAACGTTCTACTATCTTCTACATCAGTAACTGGTGGGGACACATTTATCAGCTTAGCTCAAAATGGTATTTCATCATTTAGGTTTAGTTGGTCAAGCGATGATGTTGTTGGTTTGGAGTCTATTTCTTTTAATGAAATTACTTCTGCGCCAGTACCAGAGCCTTCTACTCTTGCAATATTCGCATTAGGTATTATGGGTTTAGCATCACGTAGATTCAAGAAACAGTAATATACCTATTTTCATAATTATTTACTTATTAAATTGAGTAAAACATAAAGCACCTTACGGGTGCTTTTTTATTGCCTGAAATATGCATCTGGAGATGTGATAGGTACAGACATTATCAGAGCTTACTAATCATATTTAACTTAAGATAATAAACGATATTACTTTTCTTCTTTTTATCTCTACAGTGTAATTAATAAAAGGCGCGGATGTTTGATGATGTGACGAGTTAAATATATGTTGCGACATCAAATAAAGTTAGCAACAATGTTTTGATTAGATTAAAATGCCCTTAATTATTACCCCTAAGTTAATTCTATGCTGCTTGATCTCTATTTGGCTATTATGCTTGGCGCGATTATTCTTTTTAGCCAATGTTATCAGTTGCTTATGGGTGTTATTGATGAGGACCTCCTAGTTTATTCACCTTTCACTTTAAGATCCTGAATTTTCATCTTGAAATCGAATGGAAATAGAGGCTAAATAAGTAAATATAATGATGTTGTTAAGTTATAACTTCAACCAGAGGTAGTTGTAAATATATGGATTATTTTGAACAGTTAGGTGTAAATAGAGATGCGACGACCATCGATATTAAAAAAGCTTATCGAAAACTAGCTAATACATATCACCCAGATAAAAATAGTAGTAGTGATATTGAAGAAAAATTTCAACTAATTCAAAAAGCTTACGATGCTATTTCTGATCCAAAAAAACGCTCGTTGTACCTAAAAAGTAATTATACCGTTATAACGGATCCCCGAGAGGTTGCTGATTCTTTTTGGCACAATGCGTTGAGTTAAGTACAATCAATACATCTATTCAAAAACACACCATGCGATTAATTTAAAACGCCATTAGGGAACAACTTTTGCAATCTGATAAAAATATACCTGATTATTTAGCTGATGATTTTTCTATGTATTTAGAAAATATGACCTCGTTAACGGATCCTGAAAGCCCTGAATTATTATCCATTTATTTAGCTAATTTATTTGAACAGTTAAAAACCTCACCTTTGTTATTTTCAGGTATGGTTGACCAATTAGCTATGGCGATAACAACAAAAATTAGAATAGATAGTAAAAACTTGGCGTTAGTTGACTTAAGCTCAGAGCCTTCTTGGGCTGATGTAAAACCATTTGTGGGAGTGCATGCTGATGCTAGAGCCTGCATAACTGAAATGATGAATGATGCAGAACAGGATTTAAAAATTGCCGTCTTAGTTATTCATTTTTATAACCGCTATGATGCAACCCCTTTAAAAGCAGTAGAAGACGATTTTGAACAAATCGATGATTATGCTTCTGACGACTTTGATGAGAATTATTAGTTTATAAAAAATTAGCTGCTAGTTAAAAGCACTATCACTTAAAAAATGGATTGCCCTAATTGATTGAATTAAGGAGTCTAATAAATACCTTCTAAGGAATAACCGTGACAAAAAATGCACTCATTCTCGCTACTGACATTATAGAAATAGCACAACACAGCGGTAGACGCGCAGGTACTTCTTTAGAGGCAATTGCTTCTGAACAAGGTGATGAAACAATGTTAGCCGTGTTAACTGAGATGGATATTCTAACCGTTGCTAAAATTGTGAGAGAACACGATGCCACCATTCCTTCTATCGCAACATGGTTAATGGATGCAGAGTCAATTAAGCAGCTATTAAATGTTGAGCCATCTTATTGGCAAAATATGGATGAAGATCATGTATTTTGTGCACAAACGGAAGCACACAGTTTATTATCACAAATTTTTCTTTCCTCTGATGATGAAGAAAAAAAGTTAGACGTGTTAAAAGCCATTGTTGAAGATGACTTTGGTCTATTGTATTTGTCTCTGCCATTTGTCGGCCATGATTTTTCTGAAATTGAAGAAGACGAAGAGCAAACCTCCGGCAGCATTGAAGAGCTATTAATGAAAATTAAAACATTAGATGAAGATGCTTACCGTGAAGTGATGGTGGTAAGTACTAATGGCACGTTAGAAAATGTTGAGAAAATGTTGAAAGACAATGCGAATAAACAACGAGTTACGTCGGTAGAAATTGATACAGATGACATGTTTGCGCCACTTTAATTTTCAAAAAATTTAACTTCAATTTTACTTATCCCGAATTGGTGTTACTTATTAGCCTTATGAATAGCTGTATATAATTAGGATTCAATAATGAAAATTGCAGAGTTAAGAAACCATCCGTTTCTACTTTTGGTTTTAAAAGACGGAGAAAACGAAGGCTATTTTTCTCCTGAGTTAGTAGATAAAATAAAACAACAATTGGTCGATATGTCTTTGAGGATCGCCTCGGATAATTTATCTATCATTTATGCGGATCAAATTAAAAAAGGCTGCGAAATTGTTCTTGGTATAACTAATTTAGGTTTATTAGAACTTTGTGATAACGATAGTGAAAAAGCCAAAGAGATTATAAAAACTCAAGGCATTGTTTATTGCTTTAGAGCCGGTTGGGCTCAGTATGCCCAATTGAAGAAGATATCAGCCTCATACTTTGAAAGCATTTCAATCATCACTTATGCCTTAACAGTCAATGATACATCTGATATTAGGTTACTGCATGCTAGCTTTATCAAAGAAGGTTACAAAAGTGCAAAGCTATTAGATGTTTATAAAAGCATTGCCGCGAGTTATTGCGCAACCTCGTTACTGATTGATAATGATGAAAATATATTACTGTTTGAGTTACAAAGGTTTCTTAATAGTGCGATTGCCTTATTACTGATCGATTCAGACAGAAAAGTGTTCACTAGCCCGCTATATCAGACGTTTAATACTTATCTTCTTAACATTGATAAAAAAACACTGCTTGATAAACTAGATGAATGTATTGTAAAACTCACCGGGCAATTGTCGATACCGACTAAAAGTTATTTACAAGAAATAGAACTATTAGATTTTACTGAATTTAAAGGCATCATTAAGCAAAAAAATGATATTGCTATTTATGTTCAAGAAATATTAGAACTACCAGTGACCATTGTTAATGAACTAAATGATGATTTTGAAGGTGGTTATGACTTTCATGCAGACGATGAAGATGATCTCGCTTATTTAATACCTGACGAAAAATAGCTAGTTAACAGCATTAATTATATCCCGTTCTACTTCAATTTAAAAGATAACACAACCATGCCAGAGCCTTTTAAAAATTTATATAACGAACGTTTTTATTTAACCTTAGCTAGGCATTTAGATAAATGTTTAACTGGTTTTAATCAGCAAAAATTTATGGCGTTGATGCTGTGTGATAATTTTGTCCAGCTAGAGCTGAAAGAGCGCATGAGCCATACAAAAGAAATTGTGCATCATTTTATGCCAGCGGATTTTGCACAAGCTGCTGATGTTTTAATTGAGTTAATAACAAGTTTAACCCAGTCAGGTATTAAAGAGGGCAGTGTTGAATATATGTTTCTCCCTGAATATATTGAAACGTATGGTATAGAACACTATCAAACATCGATTGCTGCTTTTGAAAAAATCACTCAATTTACCAGTGCTGAGTTTGCTGTGCGGCCATTCTTAATTAAATATGGCGAACCAATGTTAGCGCAAATGTTTTTATGGAGTAAACATCCGCATTATTTGGTCAGACGTTTAGCGAGTGAAGGCAGCAGACCTCGTTTACCTTGGGCAATCGCGTTGCAAGAATATAAAAAATCACCAAAACCAATACTGCCGATATTGCATGCGTTAATTGATGATCCTACGGAAATTGTGCGCCGAAGCGTTGCTAATAATTTAAATGATATTGCTAAAGATAACCCTGAATTAGTTATTGCCTTTGCTCAGCAATACTTAGCTCCGCAAGAGTTAAGCAAGCAGCAGTTAGCAGAAAAAAATAGCGCTATTGATGAACAGAGAAAACGTACAATAAAACATGCCTGCAGAACGTTATTAAAACAAGCTTGCCCTGAAGTACTGACATTGTTTGGTTATGACAGTACTGATATCGACTTAATTGAATTTAAGATATTAACCGATAAAGTAGCTATGGGAGCTCATGCTGAATTTATTTTTTCCTTAAAAAATAACACAGTAAAAGAAAAGAAAGTTCGCTTAGAATATGGACTGTATTTTTTGAAAAAAAATGGTCAGTTATCAAAAAAAGTTTTCAAGATAAGTGAGCGTATATTCGCTGCGAATGAATTGCATCAGGTGCAACGAAAACAGAGTTTTAAAGCCATTAGTACCCGTGTTTATCATTTAGGAAAACACCAAGTATCGATTATACTTAATGGTAAGGAGTTCGCCCCGATAGACTTTGAGTTGATAGCGTAAACTCGCATTTTAAAGTTGTTTAGTTATCGTCGGTTAGTTAGCGTGATTGTGAAGTTACCTTAGTAGGAAATAAAGATGGAAATGGAAAAGTCGATTAATGTTTTTGGTGAGCCACTTGAGCTTTGTGGTGGTAATCCTGTTACAGGCGTTTTTCGTGATGGAAAATGTAATACCTGTGAGCAAGATACGGGCTCTCATACTGTTTGCATTGAAGCATCAAAAGAGTTTTTAGAATATTCCCGCTTTAAAGGCAATGATTTATCAACACCCGTACCTGAGTACTCGTTTAAAGGTATAAAACCTGGTGATACTTGGTGTTTATGTGCGGCTAGATGGATGGAAGCCTTAACAGATGACAGAGCACCAAGAGTTCACTTAAAAAGAACACACATCAAAGCATTAGAAATAGTACCGATGGAACTATTAAAACCCTATGCGCTCGATTTAAATTAATATTCATTTTACATTTATCTAGACCTAGCTTACATCTACTTTATACTTAGCTTATATACCCTTTGTACACTTAAGGAGGAAACTTTGCTTAAAACGATAACCATTTTAGTGTTATTAACATCTAGTATTTCTTTATCGAGTTGTCAAAATAAACAAGGCGATGAAGCACTTGCAAAGCAAAGTAGTGATGAATATACCGAGACGGTAGAAAAATTAAGTGTCAATGCTGCTATAGCCAAGACTAATAAACCTTGTAAAGTTAATTCACCGCCAATCAAAGATAAAAATAAAATTAAAACAATGTTACTTAAGGGCGGTAAAATAACGGCTGATATGTCTGAGTTACAGGCTGATAAAGTGGTTAGAGATTATATAAAGAAAAAACAGGATACTTTTAAACACTGTAAAAAATAATAGGGCTTAACGATGAAATCTATATTATTGTCAGCTATGGTACTTTTGGTTTGCTCTTTGTCGGTTGCTGCGGCAACGCAAGTAAAGCTTAAACATGGCAGCCATGCCGATGCCGGTGTTATTAATAAAGAAGCTATTCTGTATTGGTTACAGAAGCGCGGTGAATTAAGTGCTAATGCAACAGAAGAACAACAAAAAAGTGCGGTAGATAATTATCTCGCTAATAAATCATTTAAGCCGAAAAACTTATCAGGACACATCGGGCGTCAAGTGATGCTTGAGCAAAAAAAGTATCTCCGCGGAGATGCTTTTTCTGCTACTAAAACAAGTCGCAAAAGTTCTCGAAGCGCTCGGGTAATGGGCAATGCTGAAGAAGTCACTGAAACCAAAGTACTGGCTATTATGGTCGACTTTAGTGATTTAAAGCATAATAAAAACAGTAATTTTTACTCTCAAGCACATTACACTGACCTGTTGTTTTCTAACCTTGGAAATGAGGGGGAAATAAAATCAGTGTATCAATACTATCAGCAAGAGTCTGGTGGCACCCTCAACTTTACAGGCTCGGCTAATGGCTGGGTAACCGCAGCCAATAATGCAGCTTTTTATGGTGGTAATAATCAATATGGCGATGATCAAGCGGTTGAAGCGCTTGTTATGGAAGCCGTTACTAAAGCCGTGGCTGAATTAGGGGTTGATCTAGCTGAATATGATCAGAGTGACTTTTCAGATCTTGATGGTGATGGCAATATTTATGAGTCCGATGGTGTGGTAGATCATGTAATGATTTTTCATGCGAGCATTGGTGAAGAGGCTGGCGGTGGTGAGTTGGGCGAAAACGCTATTTGGTCACACCGCTTTTTTCTTAGTAATGACTTTGGCAGTATAGTACCTGTGAGTGTCCCTGGCTCCCCCATTAAAATATTTGGCTACACGATTAACCCTATTGACTCTAAAGTCGGTGTTGTTGCTCACGAATTTGGCCATGATTTAGGCGTTCCTGATGAGTACGATACCGGTAATGGACAGTTCTCTTCTCCTGTATCAGATTGGTCTATTATGGCCTCAGGTAGTTGGGTTGATAACGGAGAGCATCCATCTGGTTTTAGCCCTTTTGCTAAAGAATATTTTCAGCTACGTTATGGCGGCAATTGGATAAATCAACAAGTGCTTGAACTTGATCAATTAACCACTGAAAGCCTTGATTTAGTGGCTGCTACCAATCATCAAGCAGGTTTTATTAACCAAGTAAAAGTTAATTTACCGATATCAGACATTACCTTTGCTCCCTATAGCGGACTATCTCAGTTTTATTCAAATCAAGGGCATGGCCTTAATAACAGCATTACCTTCTCGGTAAATTTACCAGCTGGCGTAAGCAGTTTGAGCATGAAGGCACATTGGGATATAGAGCAGGATTTTGATTATGTTCAGGTGTTGGTTAACGGTACTGCTATTGAAGGAAACTTAACACAATTTAACAACCCTGAGCATGGTGCGGTTAGACATTTTATTTCGGGTAAGTCAGTTAATAATGAATCAGCAGAAGGGAATTTAGGTTGGTTAGCACTTACTTATGACTTATCTAGCTTTGCTGGGCAAAATGTTGATATTAAAATTAGCTATATAACCGATACTTCTGTTGGCGGTTATGGTTTCGTTGTTGATGACTTTGTTATTAACAATGCAGGTAATGAAATTTTTTCTCATGGTGCAGAGCGTGATACTGACGTTGTCTTAGATAATTTTGTCCGGACAGAGGCGTGGAGTATTTCGGGTCAAGGGCATAATTATTATATCCAATTACGTGATCATACTGCTACAGATGCTTTTTTGAAAACTGATGGTTATGATGCCGGTATTTTGGTGTGGTATCGTAATCAAGAAGTCGCAGATAACAATGTTAATGAACACTCAGGGCAAGTATTTATCGGTGTAGTAGATGCCGACCAATCAGCTCTATTTAAGTTTGGCAGTTTGCAAAATACCCCCAGTCAAATCAGAGATGCGGCGTTTAGTTTGTACGATCAAAGCAGCAGTTCTGACGATGAGCAGTTAAGTGCGAATAGTAAGTTTGATGATAAATTGGATTATAGTACACCTAGACAGCCAGAGTCTGGCATTATTTTACCAACGTTAGGTTTAACGATGGAAGTCACTAACCAAACAACCGACAGTTCAAATGCGAGCATTGTTTTGCAGCGTTCAAATGAGCCACTAATTAAAACACAGCACACAGGCTTGCTTGTTAAATTTTGGCTTGAAGATAATAACCAGTTGGCGCCAAGTGAGCTTGTTTGGCAATTCGGTGATAACACAAGTGCCACAGGCAATATCATTGAACATACCTTTGCTCAGGCGGGTGAGTTTGACGTGAGTGTGAGTTATCAAACAACATTAGGTGAAAAAGAATCAAGCTATCCAGTTGTCGTTGGCGAAGCACTAAACGCAGACATTTACCTTGAAAGTATAGGATTGGAGTCAGTGTATACTCCTTACTTTACTGGTGGTGTTGGGGTGTTATCTTATCGCTGGGACTTAGGCGACGGTAGCGGCATCGTTACAACTAAAATAGCTCGACATACTTATGCGGATCTAGCGGATTATGATATTACCCTACGGGTGGTTGATGAAACGCACCAAGTTTATTATTTCACTGAGATAATGACGGTGGATGACGCTTTACAAGTAAACTTTACTGGCACTGATACTAACTTAACACTTAGGTTGACTAGTACTGTATCAGGGGGAGAGCAGGGTTATAGTTATCTTTGGGATTTTGGCGATAATACGACGAGTATTGAGGAAAACCCAACACATACTTATAATAATGCGGGTACCTACCAAGTCAGTTTAACGGTAACTGATAATAGCGGTACTTTAATTACTCGTTCGAGAAGCTATACTGTTTCAGCCGCTCCTGTTGTTAACCAACCAAACACCACAGCACGTAAAAGCAGCGGTGGTAGCTTTGGATATGTTTTCTTTATCTTGGTTTGTATGTCGGTTATGCGCAGAGTAAAAAAATTAAGTTAGAATGAAAAATACAAAGATAGAAGTGTAATAGCTTTGAATTCAAATATTAAACAGCGCTATTTTTCTATTCGAATCAAACCCAATCTTTACTGCTTTTTCTTTTATGGGTGTTTTCGGTAGCTTTAGCTATGTCAGCTCTAGCCTTTAATACTTTATTGTTGTGTCTGATTATGAGGTACCACCAACCCGCCCCTCCACCTATTACGACACAGAACAGCGCTATAGTTCCGTATGGTTTTCCAAAAGTTCCATTTATAAATCCCATAAAAGAAATCATACCTGCAGTTCCAATAACAAACACAACAATTGAAATAAATCTCATAACCTTACCTCTTTTTGATTAACATAACCAAATCGTAACACAGATAATATTCCGTGCAAAAAAAGGCAGTTCACTCGAAATAAAATCCATCGCCAACCATAGTAACTTGTGTGGTAGTTAATTGGGGTATTCAGGCTGTTTCTCTAAAAGAGGAATTATTTAACTCAGTTATATACCATAATGATAGCGGAGTTGAGCAATGAGTATTGAGCCATCTTGTTGCTTATAAACAATTCGATGCTCATCATTTATACGGCGAGACCAATATCCAGACAAGCCATGTTTTAAAGGCTCTGGTTTTCCGATACCTTCATTAGGTGTTCTTTGGATATCTTTAATGAGCAAGTTAATACGCGTTAGTATTTTTTTGTCTGTTGTTTGCCAGTAAAGGTATTGCTCCCAAGCTTTAGTTGAAAAAGTTAGCTTCACTCAAGAAGCTCTCTTTCTGTGCCATTGCCAGCTTCAAGTTCGGCAATAGATTCTAAAAGTTTTCTCGCATTGGCTGGGGATCTAAGTAAATAGGTAGTTTCTTGCATTGCGTTATAGTCTTCGAGAGACATCATAACAACAGGATCTTCACTTTTACGGGTGATGATAATGGGGGCATGGTCATTACAAACATGCGCCATTGTGTTTGCTAAATTAGCTCTAGCTGCGGTATAACTTATTGCATCCATGATAACTCCAAAACGTTCATGTACGTTAATTTGTACAGTGTAGCGTAATGGCACATATCAAGCAATTCAAACTGATGTAATGCAAGTAATCAAAAGTATTGCAGCGCGTAATTTTTCATCGGTGTAAATTTTTGAGTAAAATCCTTTTTGTCATAGTCAACGATAGTTTTTAGCATCAACTATTCTGCGTAGTTACCGATGTTTTTAAATTAATACGTCGCGCCGTATGCGCTTATTTTCATTGTTAAAATCCGAATTTATTACTTGAGCTTTTTATTAATATAGGTAAAGCTAATAGAGTAATAACTTAAATTAAGACTAAAGCCGTATATCAAAAGTCTCCCAAACATTTTAGCATGTTTAATAACAGTTAAACGTGCCCGAAAGTTAACCTTAGAAGTTAGCTCACTTAAATAAACATCAAGTCAAGCCCGAAGGAAAAACCAATGAACGAATTAAAATCTTGTTATCCGGTTTCAGAGAAAGCCAAAGCACATACTCATATTGATGCAGCTACTTACGATGCTATGTATAAGCAGTCTATTGAACAGCCTGACGTTTTTTGGGGTGAACAAGCGAAAGAATTTATTGATTGGTATCAGCCATGGGACAGCGTAAGTAAAGTTGATTTGAAAAATTCTGAAATCAACTGGTTTTCAGGTGCTAAATTAAACGTAAGTTATAACTGTATTGATCGCCATTTAGCGACCAAAGCAAATGATACCGCGATTATTTTTGAAGGTGATGATCCAAGTGAGGATTCAAAGGTAACCTATCAAGAGCTGCATGATCACGTTTGTCGCTTCGCTAACTTATTAAAAGAACGTGGAGTTCAGAAAGGTGA
>JAWSUX010000501.1:0-1877 GCA_033852215.1 Colwellia sp.
CTTCTTGAACGTGGTTGGCAAACCAGTAACCCCAGCAATCATCACTGCGCATTTCAGTACAAGAAGTAAAGTATGGTAAAACTATAATTACATTGTTTTGATCCGCGATTAAATCTAAGTTCCATAAGTCTAGTGCATCAGTGTTATTCATAACACAACCATGAAGCGCCATAATCATAGGAACGGCAGTCGTACCGTCATAAGATTGTGGTACATAAACTTTGTATTCTCTATCTCTAGAGCCTTGGTAGGTATCACTATAAACATCACCAGAGCCAGTCATGGCAGCGATTGAGTCTGTTGCCGTTACCGTAAGCGCTAATGATACAAGCGCCTTACAGGCAATAGATTTATAACGATTTATTTCTTTTCCTTTATTCATTCTTAAACCTCATATTTTATATGGACAATCCATTTCTATATTTAATATGGATTACTATCTATCCAAGGTGTGTAATTTATATACGTAACGTATGAATTTCATACGCTTATAGGTTAATATTTATTAATTACAAAAGAAGTACCACTTTAGTTCCATATAGAGCATTAAAGATAAAGCTTAGAAAAAACGTATGTAAATTAATGAATTAGAAGTTAAATCATCCTAAAAATATTAACTTTAATTTTATTTCCAAGAGAAACCCATCAGTTAAGATTGGCGTACATTGCTCTTTTTTACTATGAAGCAGTGGTTATATAACGAATGTATTCAATAGGTTATAACCTTTACCCGCTGCGATAACGTTAATTTCAAACTGCCACTCCAAAGCATAAATTTGCTAGTACTTTACAGAAAAAAGAATGGTAGATTTAGGACGGGTCAGACAAAACAAAAAAAGGCCGATACATTATGTATCGGCCTTTCTATTTACATCTCGCTTAGATAAAGAAAAAGCGCCAAAGCATGATGCTTTGGCGCTTTAAATCATTAACTAAATGAAACTAAGTTTATGGACAGCTACCTAGCTCAAAGTAATTAGCTGATGTTTCTGACAAGGTAGAAGTATAAAATATGTTATACAGTCCCAGAGTTTCACCTGAGCCTACTGCATAGGCATAATACCCTGTAGTAGTCGCTCTACCTGCTTGAACATGAGCATAGTTACTCGCCGTAGTCTCAGTACAAGCATAAGCTGGCGCTGTTACGATAACTGTGCGTGTTACTGTATCTGCACTGTTACCTGCCGCATCACTTACGTTATAGCTAAGCGTATATGTACCCGCTGTTGTAGTATTAACACTACCTGAAACCGCGATATTAGCACTGATGTCACCATCTACATTATCATTAGCTGTTGCACCTGTGTCAGTAAAGCTATCACCTTCTGTTAAGTTGATAGTTGCACTACCCGTTAAGCTAATTACTGGCTTAACTGTATCAGCAGTAACTGCAGCTACTACAACAGTACGTGTTAATGTATCTGCGCTATTACCTGCAGCATCACTTACATTATAGCTAACCGTATATGTACCCGCAGTTGCAGTATTAACTGTACCTGAAGCCGCGATGTTAGCACTAATGTCACCATCTACATTATCATTAGCCGTTGCGCCTGGGTCAGTAAAGCTATCGCCTTCTGTTAAGTTGATAGTTGCACTACCCGTTAAGCTAATTACTGGCTTAACTGTATCTGCGCCACTTGTCGCAAGTGTTGTCGCTTGCGCCGCACCACTTTCAGCTGACTCATTACCAGTAAGGTCCGTTGCTGAAACAGATAAGTTATAAGCTGTTTCTGCCGTTAAACCGCTCACAGTAACACTAGTCGCTGTTGTGGTTGTATATAATACGCCATTTTTGTAAACAGAGTAGTCAGCTAAATCAGCATCAGCTACTGCATCCCAGTCAATAGAAATGCTACTTGCTGTAATATTCGTTA
>JAWSUX010000502.1:0-5578 GCA_033852215.1 Colwellia sp.
CAACAACAACAAATATAATTAAAGCAATGATTAAGCCGACAATAATAGCGATCATGAAAAATACTCTTGTTTGAACTTATCCATTTACTTAACTACTTATATTAAATAAAAAAGATAAATTAGCCAAATAAACGGTAACGGATAAAATGAACGATTTAACCAGTCTACAAAAAATGCTTTGCTTCGCATAGTGTTAAGTTGTGTATTTAATTAAAAAAGCATTTAAAAGTATTATAATTGCTAATTTATAGCTAAGAATAACGAAGTCAAAAATAATAACTTCAATTTTTTTTGTCTGAATGTTAGTTATATTTACAAAAATAGAAATTAATATGGAATAAATGTAATATTAAGTATACTATTTTGCTATAAGTAAAATTTTAAATTAAGTTAAATTAAGTCCTGTTATGAAATTGCAACAACTGCGCTATATTGTCGAAGTTTTAAATAATAATCTCAATGTTTCTGCTACAGCTGAAGCATTATTTACCTCACAACCAGGTATTTCTAAGCAAGTTAGAATGCTTGAAGATGAACTAGGTATACAAATTTTTGGCCGAAGTGGTAAGCATTTAACGCATGTTACTCCAGCAGGTCAAGAAGTGATTAATATTGCTACCCAGATATTATCAAAAGTTGAGGGCATCAAATCTGTTGCCCGCGAGCATACTCAGCCTGATGAAGGTAAATTGCGTATCGCGACAACACATACACAAGCTCGTTATGCTTTACCTGAAGTGATTCAGGGGTTTATTAAGAAATATTCGAAAGTATCCCTGCAAATGTCGCAAGGAACGCCTGCACAAATAAGTGATTCTGCTGCGAAAGGCGACGCTGATTTTGCCATTGCGACCGAATCATTACATCTTTACAACGATTTAGTTATGTTGCCTTGTTACCATTGGAATCGCAGCATTATTGTGCGCTCTGATCACCCTCTGGCTAAAAAGCAAAATATTACGATAGCTGATATTGCTCAATATTCGTTAGTGACTTATGTTTTTGGTTTTACGGGACGTTCAGAGCTCGATTCTGCTTTTGAAGCGGCAGGTGCTAGCCCAAAAATTGCTTTTACTGCTACTGATGCCGATGTGATTAAAACTTATGTTCGTTTAGGTGTTGGCGTTGGGGTTATCGCTTCAATGGCGATTGATCCTAAAATTGATAGTGATCTTGTCGCTATTGATGCTAGTCATTTATTTAAAGCTAGTACCACGAAAATTGGTTTTAGACGTGGTAGCTTTTTACGCGGTTATATGTATGATTTTATTGAACGTTTTGCGCCGCACTTAACTAAAGATGTGGTTACTCGTGCCATGTTATTGAAAAATAATCATGAAGTGGATGAATTTCTTGCCGATATTAAATTACCGACACGATAACTACTCTTACACGATACTATTCCTCGAAAATAATGTTAGCTGAACTTTATGCAAGGGGAAATCCTACTCGGTTAGTTTTATCTTTATCGTGCTTGATTTTAATTTTAGCCGTTTAATTTTAACCGTGTAACTTAAGAAATTTTACTAATAACACGTCTTCATTTTCAACATGTTCAGGATCAGGCTTTACGCAGTCAATAGGACAAACACTAACACACGTTGGTTTATCATAATGCCCGACACATTCGGTGCATTTACTTGCCTCTATTTCGTAAATCTCTTCACCTAAGGTGATCGCATTATTTGGGCACTCTGGCTCACACATATCACAATTAATACAACTGCTTAATATTTTTAATGCCACGCGTACTTCCTATTACAAATTATTTATCTGTCTGATTTTGTGCAAAAGGGTGACGTGTTGTACCACCATCAGTTAAATAACGCATGATAATGGCAAAAGATAAATCCAACGTTAGATCTTTTTTTAAATTGCTCGAGTCGATTTTAATAGCGACCTTATGACCTGATCCTTTAGCGTCGGTAATTTTTTCGCCAGTTTTACTGTGAATCATATGCTCTAAAATAAAAGTCACATTGCCACTTGGTGTCATTAACTCGAGTTTATCGCCAACAAGAAACTTATTCTTAACGTCAATCTCAATTAATCCAGTTTCGGTGTTTTTACCTAAGACTTCGCCAACAAATTGTTGAGTATCACTTTTTGAATAACCATAGTCATAATTTTGTGTGTCACTCGGACGATGGCGTTGTAAAAAACCTTCAGTATAACCACGATGTGCTAAGTGCTCTAAATCTGTATTTAATACTTGATTGAATGCTTTATTGGCGATGGCATCGTTAATGGCTTGGCCGTAAATTTGTGCAGTACGAGCACAGTAATAAAAGGATTTAGTACGCCCTTCAATTTTTAATGAATGCACGCCCATTTTGACTAAACGTTCTACGTGTTCAACTGCGCGTAAATCTTTAGAGTTCATGATGTAGGTGCCATGCTGATCTTCAAATGCGGGCATGTATTCACCTGGGCGACCTTGCTCTTGTAATAAAACAATATCATCTACGGGTTTGTTTTCTATTTCATGCTCTGGTATGTATATCTCGATAGATTCACGATTATTTGTAGGCGTTTTATTTGCCGGAGGCACTGCAATAATATCACCCGTTTCAGTTTCTTTAGCTTGATGAATATCATATTTCCAACGGCATGAATTAGTACAAGTACCTTGATTTGGGTCGCGTTTATTAATGTAGCCTGAGAGCAGGCAACGGCCAGAATAAGCCATGCACAATGCACCATGAACAAATACTTCTATTTCCATTTCAGGACAATGAAAACGTATTTCTTCAATTTCATCTAGTGAAAGTTCACGAGATAAAATAACGCGTTCTACTCCTTGCAGTTGCCAAAACTTAACGGTTGCCCAATTAACTGCATTGGCTTGCACAGATAAATGTATAGCGATGTCAGGGAAATTTTCACGCACCATCATGATAAGCCCAGGGTCTGACATGATCAAAGCATCGGGTTTCATTGCAACGATAGGGGCAATATCTTTTAGAAATGTTTTTAACTTACCGTTATGAGGAGCTATGTTGTTTACAAGGTAGAATTTTTTACCTAACTGGTGTGCTTCATTAATGCCTATTTGAATGTTTTCTAAACTGAATTCATTATTACGAACACGTAAAGAATATCGAGGTTGCCCTGCGTAAACAGCATCTGCACCATAAGCAAATGCATAACGCATATTTTTGAGGCTGCCCGCAGGAGATAGAAGCTCAGGTTTTATCATTTTGTTAACCGTTATAAGTGAATATTTGATGAAAATAAATGTGCAAGAAAAAATTCAGCGCCGAATTGTATTGGCTTATGGACAACAACTCAATTCAAAAGATACTAAAGCGTGATCTAGGTCAAATTTTATTTTAGTAATATTTATTGGCAAGTATAGAAATAGATAAAAAATTAGCTATTTTGTTGAAATACATTAAAAAAGCCTTGGAGTTAGCTAAATTTGTGCTACTTTTAAAGTTAAGAATAATAAAAATCATGCGCGAGTTAGGCTCAATTTATTACAATTAAATACAATAAGAAAAAGGTGGATTCTATGGCAACTGAAAATGCCCTATATACAATTTTAGAAGAAAAAATTAAGCAAGATACCTTAGTACTGCCGACCTTACCTGAGGTTGCGTTAAAAGTAAGAACCGCAGCGGATGACCCTGATATTAACCTAAATGATATGAGTCATATTATTGCACTAGATCCTGCTTTATCATTGGGTATGCTAAAGGTAGCAAATAATGCGATATTAGGCCGTAGTATTAAAGTTGAAACAGTATCACAAGCAGTGACTCGCATTGGCTTAAGGCAAATTAAAAGCATAGCTACAGCGATGGCAATAGAGCAAGTATTTGTTTCTGAAAACGATATTGTGACAATGTATATGAATAAGGCATGGCATAAAACTATTGATATTGCCTCAGTTGCTATTAGTTTAATGACTTTATACCTCAAAGAGCATAAACGCACTTCATTGACTGTAGAGACAATAACTCTAGCTGCTTTGGTTCATAATATAGGCGTTTTACCTATATTAACAGAGGCTGAAAATCATCCTGATGTCTTTGCTAATCCTACTTTTTTACAGCAAGCTATCATTAAATTATCAGGGAAAATTGGCGGTTCTATTACTCGAGCTTGGGGTTTTTCTGAAGAGTTCACTTTACTCGCTGAAAGCTGGAGTGATTTAACTGTTTTACCCAGCGAAGTACACTATTTAGACTTTATTCGTGCGGGAGCTATCTATCATAATGTCTTTAAAAATGAGTCTACGAAAGAAGCGTTGTTAACCAGTTATGCCAAAAAAGGTATTTTGCCTGACGTAGATTATATGGATTGTGAAGATTTTGCTACTATGTGTGATGAAGTTAAAGCGATGTTTCTTTAAATTCACAGCGTAAGTTAACTACTTAGATAAACAAAAAAGGCGATTAACCTCAGGGGAATCGCCTTTTATTTTTCACTTTTTTTGTAGTGACGAGTGCTTACTCAAATTTAATCTTTTTCTAAAGTATCGCTAGTTTTCATTGCAAACTCAGCAAGTAAGTCACTAATTAAACGGTTTAATTCTCCAGCCATTAAAGCAAAGTCGGCATCAAGTTTAGCGACAACATCATCACTATCCATATCGTCATTTTGTTCTTGCAATACATCAAAGAACTTCAAGCGTTTTATCGCCAAATCTTCACATAAAATAAAAGATAATGACTCATCCCATTCTAGCGCAATTTTTACTACATATTTGTCCGCATCTAAGTGTGATTTAATCTCATCGCTGGTTAAATCTTGGTTTTTAACGCGAATAACAGCACCATCATCACCTAAGGCATTAAATTCTGCCTCCATACCTAAAGAGAATTTCCCGCCTAATTTTTGTTGGCTCAGCCATTCAGTCATGGTTTCATCAACACAAATGTCTGGGTCAAAGCTAGTTACAGGCAAAGTCCCTAATACTTTTCTTAATAAAGCTAATAAGTCTTCGGCTTTACCTCTAGCGCTAGCATTGATAACAATGATGTTATTAGCAGGGCTGATATATGCGTGAGTATCGGTTATACGAGAAAAAGCGCGAGGTAATAACTCAAAAGTTATATCTTCTTTAAATTGCTCTCTTTCTTTTTTAGTTGCTCCACGGCCTTGCTCTTGTTCAAGCAGATTTACTTTTTCTTCTATCATATCTTTGATAACAGAGGCAGGTAACATTTTTTCTTCTTTACGAGCACAAATCAGAAAGTTATCATCAGCACAATGAACACTACTATCACCATGTTTCCCTAAAGCATTCACCCAACCAAAATGTGACAATTCAGTTGAGCCTAGAGGGGTAAAAAGGTGTTCTGATAAGTGTTTTTCTAAGTCTCGTTCCGACAATTTGAATGGACTAGTGAAAGCAAAGAAATACAGGTTTTTAAACCACATGTGTTGATCCTAGGAAGGTAAGATGATTTTGCCGATTATCATACCTTAAAAGTAGCTAATCAAGCTACTTGTAGTTACATCGAGTTTTAGTCTTTTAAATTAATACTGAATCTCGCAACTTTAAGTGAGATGGGTATAGATATCTACTGTTATGGACAGTAATGTTTAGATATACCTGTGATCAATGAAG
>JAWSUX010000503.1:0-309 GCA_033852215.1 Colwellia sp.
AAAAGATTTAGTGACTAGCTAACAACACCGCTTAATAAGTAATGCGTTGATTGCTTAATTTTCAGTAATCAACGCAGTGAAAACTTTTACAACTTTAAAGAGAAATTTCATGACAAATTCAACTAATGATAAAAAAGATTGGTTAACTATTTGCAATATTGAAGATATTGCTAAAAATACCGGAGTGTGTGCAGACTTAAATGGCAAACAAGTAGCTATTTTTCACATACAAGCACCGAGTGCTAGTGGCAGTAGTGAAGTGAAAGCTGTTTGTAATTTAGACCCTTTCGCGGGCTCAAATGTTTTATC
>JAWSUX010000503.1:322-709 GCA_033852215.1 Colwellia sp.
ACAATGCACGTATTAATGATGGCGTAGTAGAATTAGAAGAAGTGTAATATGTTTCTTCAGCGAAGGTAGTTGTTACTTATTTTCGTTAAGGAAAGAATAACCGTTTTACACTGATGTCATGGCTTTAATTAGATGGCTTGCCTATTAATTTTTCCTCCTGAGCTAAACTTAGGAGCTTTAATTAAGAGGCAAGCCATCTGTCATTAATTACCACAGCTCCCACCTTTAGCAATTCACCTGTAGTCAAATTCTAGCAATGAATAAATGTTCTCAACTCTTCTTCATATCATCAATCGCACCATTTACAAGCAAAAGCACTATTTTAGTACACCAAACTCTGAAATATTATTTTCAATGCGCTGATAACAAAGGTTTTTTTAGTGGTAC
>JAWSUX010000504.1:0-2744 GCA_033852215.1 Colwellia sp.
CGGTTTATAAGGTGCTTACATAATATTAGCCCAATAGCAATATATTTTCCCGATACATATTTGGTAAGTCCACGAACTGGATTTGCTTTAGTTCGACCAGAAGATACAGATATCATGAACGGAATGAATACTAAAAAAATTACTCCGTGCAGGATATAAAACAAATTATTGTTCGCTATATCATTTTCTATTATTGCTGCACCATGCGCTAAAATTGAAGAAAAAAATCCGACTAATGATATTAAGAATACGAACCGATACATTGCAGAAGCCTAACGCCGTTTTAAGCGGCAAATTACAGTTGGTTAAAATACGCGACGAAGGAGCAAAAACCAACTGTTATTTGTCCGACTTGAAAACACTTGTTAGGCATTGTTCATTAGAGCAGTAATATTTTAGCCTTGTACATTTTGTTTTTATATTTTCATAAGTAATTTCCTTATGACCAGAGTCTCTATATCTGCGATCTTGTTTACCTCCAACTGTAGTTTCATCGCAATATAAAGCATTAATTATATGTAGTGATTTATATAATTTTGTGTTGGCTGATACTTCAACGTATTTGGTAACTGATTGAAATGGACTTCCACTATATGAGATAACTCCTTTATCTTGGCTAGCTGTAAGTGGATCTGTAGAAATTAAAGGGCGACCGTTTATTGTGATAAAGATATTTTCACTTGTTGGCCCGTTGCCTGGCTGACAAGGTTTGCCATATGAAGAACATTCCCCTACAACTTTTATCTTAACCTTTTCTGTGATATTGCACTCGTAGGGTGTTTCACTCAGCTCTTTTGAGTTTTTTAGAAGGTTATTTTTTTCCATTCCTTTGTAATCTGGATTCCAATACTCAACAGTCCGTGCTGAAAAAAACGGTAAATCTTCACTACAACTTAAGTTAACGAATTTACGAAATTCGTCTCCGATTACAGATATAGGGAGTAATAGAAATATAAAGGCGGTAAGTTGAACTGACTTATTCATGATAGTAGCGAACTCCTATGATGCCTAACAGCTTAATATGAGGCAAACTCCCTTGTTTCTACAAAAGAAATTTAAGTATTCATAATTTTATAATGTTGGGAGGTTACTGTATTGTTCTCTTAAAATCAATACGTTAAAAATCAAGGTCAAACTGGTTGATGTGTGAAAGGAGGCAATTTGCGCGCTTTCTTGTAGAAAGAAGGATTTGCGCCAAACTGTA
This sequence comes from Colwellia sp., assembly GCA_033852215.1. Lineage (GTDB taxonomy): Bacteria > Pseudomonadota > Gammaproteobacteria > Enterobacterales > Alteromonadaceae > Colwellia. Next base: position 1,205 of record JAWSUX010000504.1, read on the forward strand.
TAAATAATCAGTCATTCTAGAGGTTTTGATATAAATTATCTGAGAGATATAACTGGGTATTTATAAAAATAATACCTATGGCTTTTACAATAACTCACCTATACCGTCGAACTAATAACCAAAGCAGCCAACGGTTAATAGATTAACGCTTTCAAAAAGCTACCTTTGACCTTCGGCAATGGCTATCCCTTGTTCAATGACTTTCAGGTAAAATTTTTCATAACCCATACCATCTTCAGGCCATTGGGGAACTGCGGCAGCAATGGTTATTGTCGCAGCAACACCATGAGCATACAAAAAGCTCGGTGGCATAACATCAGGTAACTCAGGGGCAACAATACTGCCCGTACCCGACCAATAAACGGTTTTTGCTACCCAACCTGGTGCTGATTCTAACCCGACTCGTTCGGCTAACTGGTTGGCTCTAATTCGCAATGTTTCATTAGGCTGTTTTACCCAGTTAACCGCACTATCGATAGTAAGTTGTTCACTGTCACTCCACTCTTCACTACGTAATGTTAACGACTCGGTAGCCCACAAGATAGCATCCATCACGGGTAATCCATGGGCAATAAACTGCACGGTATCATTGTAAAGTTTGGCATCAATTAACGCGGTTATTGCTTGCTCTGGCGTTAAATTTTTAAGCAGTACAGCTTTCGCTTCATCACTTAATTTATAACGACGAATAATAACGTCGATGTTGGTATAGGGGATTTTTTTTAACATTAGTTTATTTGTACCAAAGAACCAGAAATTTGCGTAATGCCCGAAGATGAAACCTTGCTCATTGCAGATGAACTTAATTCAGCGCCAGCGTCACCGCTTACTTTAGCTTGTGCTGAAGTGCTAACAGTAACGCCAGCATCGCCAGACAATTCTGCCGTTGCTGATGCACTAGCGCTAAAGGTACTACCTGCGCTAATGCTAGTGGCTGCGTCGCTGCTTAAATCAATACTAGCACCATTAACTTCAACCGCGCCTGATGAGGTGATAGATAATTTATCACAATTAATGTCAATACCATCTGTACTTAATTCCACTACATTGCTACCCACGGTAAGGGTTAATTTATCATCCGCGGTAATGGTGATGGTTTTAGCTTTCTCGGCCAGTGTTTCGGCAATCGTTAATGAATAATTGTCGTTGCCAACAACCGTGATCGCTTTTTCGGTGGTACTTGAATATTCTGCTGCTATGGTTTGTGTTAAGTTGTTTTCAACTTCAGTAAGGTGATCTTTAGCTGCATGAAAATAAAGTTGCTCGTTGTCAGTTTTGTCATCAAAACGAATTTCATTCGCCGTTTCACCTAACTGAGTTTTAATACCACTTTGCGTACTATTTAACTCACTATAGGGCGGTAAGTTATTGCTATTATATACACTACCAATAATTATTGGCTGATCGGGGTCATTGTTAACAAAGCTTACTAATACTTCGTCGCCCACCCGAGGAATAAATTGCATGCCTAAACTGGCACTGGCCATAGTTTGAGCAACACGCATCCAACAACTGGGACTATCACTACCCACCGCATCCC
>JAWSUX010000079.1:0-2546 GCA_033852215.1 Colwellia sp.
AACTAGCACTATATATTGTGTTTAGTTTTAAATGCTTCCTATCTTGTTGATCTTGATCAAGTCGAAACAACAACTAAACACTATATATTGTGTTTAATAAAATAACATACATCAATATATAGGTATTCGAATGATTGTTGAAAAAGTTAATTGCTTAAAACCTTATTGTACCCTTATTAGCATGTAGTAAATTCTAACGAACCATAAGCCCCACTAATACATCAAAAAATTGTGTATAGATTTTCTAAAAACTAGCACTATATTTTATGAGAAGGAATAATAATGAAAGAACAAATAATAACAAAAACTGTCGAGATTCCCTCTGTTTTCGATCCAAAGCATTTACAGTTAGCCTCGCAAGATATTTGGCAGTCAAAATATCAATTAAAAACATCATCAGGTGAGCCTGTCGACCATACAGTCATCAATACTTTTGATCGTGTTGCTAAGGCTATTGCTAATGTTGAAACGACACCAGAAAAACAAAAAAAGTACAGGAAAGAATTTTTGTGGGCACTTATGAATGGTGCAGTTCCTGCCGGTCGTATCGTTTCAAATGCGGGAGCAGGTGAGCACAGACCCACAGCCTCAACAATCAACTGTACCGTGTCAGATACGATTAAAGATTCAATGCATGGCATTGTCGGTGAAGCGGTAAGTAAAGCGAGTTTAACTCTAAAATCTGGCTGTGGTATTGGTTATGATTTTTCAACAATCCGTCCTGATGGTGGTTTTGTTACAGGTGCTGGAGCAACAACGTCAGGTCCATTGCCATTCATGGATATTTTCGACACCATGTGCAAGACAGTTTCTTCTTCCGGTGGTCGTAGAGGGGCACAAATGGGAACGATTGATTGTCAGCACCCAGATATCATGGCATTCATCAAAGCTAAGCGTGAAGATGGCCGCTTACGTCAATTTAACCTATCAATACTAATCACCGACCCTTTTATGGAAGCCGTGAAAGCGGACACAGATTGGCAGTTGGTGTTTCCAACTAATCAAAATGAAATTGATATCGAAGGACTTAAATTTGCTCCTGACAATAATTCGGCTGATGTGATCTGGCGAGAATGGCCTTTATCAATGGACGGCTATTTAAAAAATGACGCTGGTGAAACCGCATGTAAAGTTTATCGCACCATCCGCGCTAAAAAGCTGTGGAACATGATCATGAGTGCAACGTATGACTATGCGGAGCCAGGTTTTATCTTGATCGACAAGGTTAATGAGTTTAACAATAATTGGTTTGGTGAGCTGATCCGCGCAACTAATCCATGCGGAGAGCAACCACTACCGCCAAATGGTTCGTGTTTATTGGGTTCAGTCAACTTAACCGCTTTCGTTAGTAACCCTTTTACCGCGCAAGCGAGTTTTGATTGGGATCGATTTAAAAAAGTTGTGCGCATTTTTACCCGTATGCTTGATAACGTGGTTGAAATTAATGGCTTACCATTGCCTGAGCAAATTGCTGAAATTGAAAATAAACGCCGTCACGGTATGGGCTACTTAGGTTTAGGCTCTACCATGACCATGCTTGGTATGAAGTATGGGAAAAGTAACTCAGTGAAATTTACCAGTGAAGTCACTAAACACCTGGCATTAGAAGGGTGGCGTGAAGCGACAAAGCTTGCCAAAGAAAAAGGTGCTGCGCCATTCTTAAATGAAATGTATACCATCACAGGGGTTTTGTTACGTAAACGTCCAGAGTTAGCTGAAAAATACAAATTAGGTGATCAGGTTAAAGGGGTTGCGTTACACGTTAATTATAGCCGTTACATGAAGAGCATTATCGCCGAGTTAGGTGAAAAGTGGGTAGAAGAAGCGCTGACAACAGGGTTACGATTTACTCACCACAGCTCTATAGCGCCTACAGGGACAATTGCATTATCTATTGGCAATAATGCCAGTAATGGCATCGAACCAAGTTTTGCCCATGATTACAAACGCAATGTTATCGTCCCTGGAAAATTAACCAAGCAACAAGTAAACGTTCGTTCAGCTGAAGTGTTAGCGTATGAACGTTTAATGAAAAGCACACACGGGAATGATTGGCAATTGCCAATGAGCAAAATGGGTTCCGTCTTATCACTGGATTTATCGCAATTACCTGAAAGTTTTGTTGATACCTCAACGGTTACACCATCAGAACATATTGCCGTGCAAGCCGCAGCTCAGGCATGGATCGACAGTTCAATTTCTAAAACAATCAATATTCCAACAGAATTCCCTTTTGCTCAATTTGAAGATGTTTACTTAGAAGCTTATACCGCAGGGCTAAAAGGCTGTACAACTTTTCGTTTCAATCCTGAAAACTTTTCAGGTGTGCTGGTAAACGAAGCCGATCTAGCAAATACAGATTACCAATTTACCGTTGAAGGTGGTGAGGTGATCACCGTTAAAGGTAATGACAAGGTTATTTACGAAGGTCAAGAGCATATAGCCTCAAATTTATTTGATGCTATCAAAGAAGGGCAATACGGACGTTTTTAGCTATTAATCATATGCCTCTCTGTGCTGGGTATAGTTATATCGGGGCATATTAA
>JAWSUX010000505.1:0-1727 GCA_033852215.1 Colwellia sp.
TCAAGATCTTTCTGATTCATGTATTTTACCTTTCTTTGACCCTGCATAGGGTAACTGTTGAAAAGTACTTACACAAAATTAGTTACAGGCCCCTCTCTTGCAATGCTTTTTCTTCCAGCTCTAATTTAGCTCGTTCAGCTTTAGATACATACTTTGGCTTATTGCTCGTATGTGATTTTGCATTCATCTTCTTTACTTTCTTTTTTAGAATACTGTTAATTTTTTTCTTTCTATTCATATTATTCTATCTTATTTACGTTAATTCAATCAGTGGAAAAAACATATTATTACCATTAAGGGAGCATAAGGAAAAGCTACTGTGGGTTTTAATGCGCTGTTAATATACTCCTTGACTAGCTTTCCGGCACTTGGACGGTTTTCTTGCCATTGACTGTAAAGCGGGCAAGCACCATTATTTTCTTTTTCAAGCTGAATGATAACATCACTTAAGCGGCTTTGATAAGTTTTCCAAATAGCTTCTTGTAACCATAAAATAGCAATGATAAAAAACAATAACATAATGTTTACTGCTAATGTCATGGCTAAAACGGTTAGGCTAATGCTAACAAGTTTGATAATTAAGGAATATTGCTCATAACTTTCATAATTATTATGTAAAGTTTGCCATTGTTGGCTTAATGGCGTTGTTGATTTATCGGTCATAACTTTGATTGAACTAGGGTTGCGCGCATAATACTGCTATTATGCGCGCATTCGCTTTCCTAAGAAAGTATTGCCTTAACTTTATATAAGATTTAGGTAATCGTTTTATATCACTTGAGGAGTATTTACTTTGAATACTAAACCATCACCATTAGCTTTTTCGTCGCTTGATTTACATAAAGATTTAGTCAAAAATTTATCCTCTCTTGGTTATCATGAAATGACACCAATTCAAGCGCAAGCTTTACCGCCTATGATTAGCGGTAGCGATGTTATCGGTCAAGGTAAAACTGGCTCAGGCAAAACTGCTGCTTTCGGCTTAGCTTTATTAAACAAACTTGAAGTAAAACGTTTCCGTATTCAATCTATGGTACTTTGCCCAACTCGTGAGTTGGCGGATCAAGTGGCTAAGGAATTACGAAAACTTGCTCGTGCTATTCATAATATTAAAATTTTGACCTTATGTGGTGGTACACCCTTTGGTCCTCAAATTGGCTCATTAGAACATGGAGCACATATTATTGTTGGTACGCCAGGGCGTATCGAAGAACATGTAATTAAAGGCACATTACAACTTGAAAACTTGAACCTGTTAGTACTTGATGAAGCAGATCGTATGTTAGAAATGGGCTTTCAAGCAGCGTTAGATAATATAATTGAACGTACTCCGCTTGAACGACAAACTTTATTATTTAGTGCCACTTTTCCTGACCAAATTAAAGCCATCAGCGAAAGTATTATGGAAGAGCCTATTATGGTTAAAGTGTCTTCAACAGAAGATAAATCAACCATAAGCCAGAAATTTTTTAAAGTGAATAATGATGATGAACGTATTGAAGCGTTACAGTTGTTGTTATTAGAAAAACAGGTAGAGTCGACCGTTATTTTCTGTAATACCAAAAAAGATACTCAGCTAGTTGCCAATTACTTACAATCAGAAGGTTTTAGTGTGTTGGCCCTACATGGTGATTTAGAGCAGCGCGATCGCGATCAAACCTTACTTAGATTTTCTAATAAAAGTGCAGCGGTGTTAGTTGCTACAGATGTTGCTGCCCGTGGTTTAG
>JAWSUX010000506.1:0-464 GCA_033852215.1 Colwellia sp.
TCGCCACCTGTTGCACTAGCGTATGCTTTAGCAATAGCTAAACCGTTACCTTGTGGATCATTTTCTGGGTGAACAGCGATAAGTGTTGGTACACCAAAACCACGTTTGTACTCTTCACGTACTTCAGTACCTGGACACTTAGGCGCAACCATCACAACAGTGATATCTGAACGAATTTGCATACCTTCTTCAACAATGTTGAAACCATGTGAGTAAGCTAATGTAGCGCCTTGCTTCATTAATGGCATTACCGCAGTAACAGCTGAAGTGTGCTGTTTATCAGGTGTAAGGTTTAATACAAGATCTGCTTGAGGAATTAAATCTGCATAGCTGCCTACTGTAAAACCATTTTCAGTAGCCCACTGCCATGATTGACGTTTTTCGCTAATCGCCGCATCACGTAATGTGTAAGAAATGTTTAAACCTGAATCACGCATGTTTAAACCTTGGTTTAAACCTTGAGC
>JAWSUX010000507.1:0-2052 GCA_033852215.1 Colwellia sp.
GAACATCGAATAATTGTTCAAAGTCTAATGACTTTTGCTGCATTTTTTTCCAAATACTATAAATATGTTTCGGCCTACCATAAACTTCACCACTAATATTCAAATCTTCAAGCTGCCCTGACAAATTAGCAACGAGTTCTGTCATATAACGTTCACGTTCAAGGCGGGTTTCATCAAGCAATTTAGCAATTTTTTTATAAACTTGTGGATGAAGATAACGAAACGAAATATCTTCCAACTCCCACTTTAATTGACCAATACCTAAACGGTTTGCTAAAGGCGCATAAATATTTGCACTTTCTTGGGCAGCTAAAACACGTGTTTCTTCATCACTATTTTTTTTATTTCGTAAATCACACAAACGTTCAGCTAATTTGATCACCACTGCACGCACATCATCAACCATGGCAAGCAACATACGACGTATATTATCAATATTATGCTCACTTTGTGTTTGCATATTCTGTTGCCCTTTCTGTTGACGCAGCGCCTTAATTGCGGCCATTTGTTCAACACCTTGGCATAGAATAAAAATCTCCTTAGTCGCATTTTCCGCCACATAGTCCATGGCAATCACTTCATTCTCAAGCAGCGGTGTCAGAAATGCAGCGGATAATGAGTCAGCATCAAGATTAAGAGCGCTAAGGATTTCGACCATTTCCATCGATTTGATTAACAAATGCTCATGTTTTTCACCCTGATAAAATGATGAAAAACTACGCCAGAGTGTAAGTAAGGCTTGTTCTTTAGCTTCAACAAGCGTTAGTTGGCTTAACCACTGCTCAAAACTATTAGCGGATACTTGATGAGACTTACGCACTGAAACCATCGGTTTTCCTTAAGTGAAACTTTAATGTGAATTGTATTAACTATTTAGTTATTTATTAATGTAAACAATACCATTGTCTCAACATGTTTTGTTTGAGCAAACATATCGATTAAAGATATTTTTTCAAGCTGATAACCTTGTGAAACTAATAGCTGACTATCTTGAGCAAGCGTAGCAGGATCGCAGCTAACATAGACAATAGTTGGGATGTTAAGTTGTGCTATTTGCTGAACGGCTTGCTCAGCACCGGCTCGGGCGGGATCCAATAAAACTTTGTCAAAAACTTGTTTTGCCCAAGGCTGTTCTAGCCAATCGTCATTCAAATTGGCCTGATGAAATTGGCAGTTATCAATAGCATTTTGTTGGGCATTTTGTTTAGCTTTATCTGCCATAACCTGCACACCTTCAACCCCAGTAACTTGCTTAGCCAACGCAGCTATCGCTAAACTAAAATTACCTAAACCACAAAATAAGTCTAAAACGTTATCATCTGGTTTAATTGCCAACCACCTGAGTGCTTGCTCAATCATTTTAACATTAACCTTATGATTAATTTGTACAAAGTCATTACTAGAAAATTTAATCGTTGTTTGTTTTGTTACCGTTTCTTCTGCTTTATTTAATGTTACTAGCTCGTAACTTAATGAATTAACATCAAGCCCGTTTATTATGCATTGTTGACTTTTACCATCATCAATAATAACTTGCCAATGCTGTTTAATGGCATATGTTTTCCACAAATTCACATCATGCTCATTAAGTGATTTTAATTGTCGTACTACTAACGTTATTTTATCATCCGTATTGTCTATATCAGCGTAAATTACTTCAATATGACCAATAGCCGCTTTGACTGTTAATTGGGCTAGAAGCACTTTAAGAACAGGAAATATAGCACTTAGCGGTTCAACTAATACTGGACAAGATTTAATAGCGGTTATCTGATTCGTTGATTTTTGTCTAAAACCAATAACAGCTTCCGCTTTTTTATTGAACTGAACACCAAGTCGCGCTTTACGGCGATAATGCCAAGGTTCGCTAACAATAGGTGTTTGCCAAGGTAATAACGTATTAGCTATGTTAGAGGGAGTATGACGAGAGAACAGATCGATAACTTTCTGTTGTTTAAAAGGTAATTGTTGTTCAAATGATAACATCTGTAAATCACAGCCTCCACAAACACCAAAGTGTTGGCACTTAACCTTCACTCTATCAGTGCTTGA
>JAWSUX010000508.1:0-431 GCA_033852215.1 Colwellia sp.
ATTTTTTCAACGCTATCACCGGTCATTAAACGCAAACTTAAACCAAAATGAAAAATATCAACAAGCTCCAACTGCACTTGTGCAATATCAATTTCTTGATGTTTCCACCATTTCCAACCATGGTGATCTAACATTTCAGCGCATTCAACCCATATAGCACGGTACCACTCATAACCATTATCGCGCCAAGTATCACTAACACGACTATTCATCGCATCTTGCATGATTAACATTTGATTAATTTGTTTCTCAGCTAAAGAAAGGGTTGTCGATAATTGTTCACTCATGGATGTTCTCTGTAATAAATTTTAGTGCAGCTATTTTGCCGCAGAGATTAAAAACTAACAAGTTTATTATTAGCTAAATAACTTCTTCCGTACCATTGCACGATAGTCTTTTGGCGTTTGATCAATATGCTGCTTAAATAAGCG
>JAWSUX010000509.1:0-2826 GCA_033852215.1 Colwellia sp.
GATTTAGCCGGTATGATGTTGCCGCTTAGTTTATTTTTAGGCGTACTGTTAGCTTATGGGCGTATTTATGCTGACAATGAAATGACCGTATTGCATGCCTGTGGTATCAGTGAATGGTATGTTGTACGAGTAACCTTAGTTGTTGCTTTAATTACGGCAATAATTACAGGTGTTTTTACTTTATACTTGGCGCCAATGGCCTCTGAATACCAGTATCAAGTGAAAGAAGAACTTGCAGCTGACTCTGGCTTAAGCGCTTTAGTTGCAGGACGATTTCAAAAAACAGGTAATGGCGACGCGGTTGTCTTTATTCATGATAAAAGCCGAAATGACAATAGTTTTAATAAAGTATTTGTTGCGCAATTACCCGATAAAAAAGGTAGCGAAGAAAGTATTATTAATTCCAGTATTGTTTATGCAAATACGGGCAAAGTTTTTGAAGATGAAACCGGCTCTCAACGGCTAGTATTAGGTGATGGTATTCGTTATCACAGTGATATTGAATCAGGGGAGTTTCAATCGGTTGCTTTTAATAAATATTATATTCAAATTCAAGATCAAGAGGTAGAGCATAAACATCGAAAACTAAGTGCGTTACCTACCACTAAATTATTTTTTGATACCCCTCCAGAGTTACTTGCTGAATATAGAGCTACTATTCAATGGCGTATTGCATTTCCCCTCGCGTGTATTATTTTAATTTTTATTGCTGTGCCATTAAGTGTTGTTAATCCTAGGCAAGGAAAGTTTGGTAAAATGTTACCCGCTTTAATGTTATTTTTAGGATATTTTTTGTTGTTAACTGCAATGCGTTCAGGTATTGAGAAAAATGCTATTCCACATTTTATTGGTTTATGGCCTATTCATATTAGTGCCTTATTTTTAGGTGTTACCTTATTAATGAGAGAGCGCACTAGTGGCCGAAAAATTAAAGCTAAATTGCCTAGTTTGAAACGAAAAAAAAATAAAGCATTTAATAAAATTGATGGTAGTGAGACAAATTAATGCGAATTCTTGATTTATATATTGGTCGTATCATCGCTTCTACAACATTCATTACCTTAGCTGTTTTTGTCAGTGCCAGTTTGAGTGGCATTATTAATTTTTTGAACAAATTGAGGCATAACTAATGCGCATTCTTGATTTTTATATCGGTCGCATCATTGCTTCGACAACTTTTATTACCTTAGCTGTTTTTGTCAGTGTCAGTTTGAGTGGCATTATTAATTTTTTGAACAAATTAAGGCATAACTAATGCGCATTCTTGATTTTTATATCGGTCGCATCATTGCTTCGACAACTTTTATTACTTTAGCTGTTTTTGTTAGTGCCAGTTTGAGTGGCATTATTAATTTTTTGAACAAATTAAGGCATAACTAATGCGCATTCTTGATTTTTATATCGGTCGCATCATTGCTTCGACAACTTTTATTACTTTAGCTGTTTTTGTTAGTGTTAGTGGCATTATCAAATTCGTTGAACAAATGCGTGCAGTTGGCCGCGGCAATTATGATTTAGCGCATGCTGCCTTGTATGTTCTTTATGCTGTGCCTAGAGATGTGGAAATTTTCTTCCCTATGTCGGCGTTAATTGGTGGCTTAATTGGTATAGGTATGTTGGCCAGTAATAGTGAACTTGTGGTCATGCAAGCCGCAGGTTTGTCACGCTTAGATATAATTAAATCAGTGATGAAAACGGCCATCCTATTAATTTTTGTTAGTATGGCTATTGGTGAATGGCTAGCACCAAGTGGTGAAGCAAGAGCTAGAGAAATTAGAGCACAAGCTATTTCTGGCGGCAGTTTAATTTCAGCCAATAACGGTATTTGGGCTAAAGATGGCGATTACTTTGTCAATATAGGTGAAGTATTGGATCAAGGAAAATTAAATAAAATACAACTTTACCGTTTTAATGACAAACTCAAATTAGAGAGTTGGCTTTCAGCTAAAACAGCAAGTTACCAAGAAGATAAATGGCTACTTGAAGACGTTGTTGATACCCGTTTAGAAAACAAGGTAATCATCACAAAAAAATATGGTCAACAAGTTTGGAAGTCTTCACTGACACCTAAAAAGCTCGGTGTGGTAACCGTTACGCCAGAGTCTTTATCTATTCGGGGTTTAGTAAATTATTTAGATTATTTAGAAGCTAATGATCAAGATCCTAGCCGTTATCAGTTAGCCTTTTGGCGTAAGCTTATGCAGCCATTTACTGTGGCGGTGATGTTATTAGTCGCATTATCTTTTATTTTTGGTCCTTTGCGATCTGTTTCAATGGGCGCTCGCATAATGATGGGCGTATTTACCGGAATTTTGTTCTTTCTCTGTAATGAAGTGCTTGGCTCACTCAGTTTAGTATACCAATTGCCACCAATACTCGGCGCTATTGTACCGAGTTTGATGTTTGTAAGTATTGCTTGGTATATGATCAACAAAAAAATAGCGTGACAATAATGCTTACTTTTTTTGATGTTAGCCCTGTTAAAGTCTACCTTTATTTGCTTCAAGAGATAGTACGACAACTTCAGTATGGGTTAACCTATCTTGTAAGCTGAGTTTGTTTTTTCGATCGAAAATTACCGCTAAATTACCTAAACCCAATAATGTAGGCAGTAATCTTTTTAGCCCTGTACTTTTAGTGATAAGTGAACCATCTCTATTTTGTAAGCGTAAACGCCATGCTCTCATGCCTAATGTTTGGCCACTCTTTGCCCAAAAGAAAATAAAGAACAAACATACCCAAGCGATATTCCAACCATAAATTAATACACTATAAAAGAATGATGAACGTTGTAAGTCAATTGAATGTTCAAAGCCATTCATATTA
>JAWSUX010000510.1:0-5354 GCA_033852215.1 Colwellia sp.
TTTGCTCAAGAGCGTGCTAGTACTGGTAGAATTTATTTACAAAATGTTGACCATTGTAATACTCATAGCCCATTCGAGCCGACAAAAGCAGCGATTCGTCAAAGTAACTTATGTTTAGAAATTGCCTTGCCAACCAAACCAATGAATGACATTAATGATGAAAATGGTGAGATTGCTTTATGTACGTTATCAGCATTTAACTTAGGAGCTATTGAGTCATTAGATGAACTTGAAGGTTTAGCTGATTTAGCTGTACGCGCCTTAGATTGCTTACTTGATTATCAAGATTACCCTATTGCTGCAGCGCAAAGTGCTAGCATGGCGCGTAGAACACTTGGTATAGGTGTTATTAACTATGCTTATTACCTTGCTAAAAATGGCCTTTATTATTCAAATGGTAGTGCAAACAACCTAACTCATCGAACATTTGAAGCGATTCAGTTTTATTTACTGAAAGCATCAAATCAATTAGCAATAGAGCAAGGTGCTTGTCCTAAGTTTGATGAAACTCGTCTAGCACAAGGTATTTTGCCAATAGATACCTATAAAAAGAGTATTGATGATATTACTGGTGAACCTCTGCATTTAGATTGGGAAACGTTACGGACAAGTATTAAGAAACATGGCGTGAGAAACTCAACTGTTTCAGCGTTAATGCCTTCTGAGACCTCATCACAAATATCAAATGCGACGAATGGCATCGAGCCACCTCGTGGTTTAATTAGCATTAAAGCCAGTAAAGATGGTGTATTAAAACAAGTAGTTCCTGAATACGAAAGACTTAAAGATAACTATGAACTATTATGGAATATACCTAATAACCAAGGTTATTTAGAGTTAATTGGTATTATGCAAAAATTTGTTGACCAAACAATATCCGCTAATACCAATTACGATCCATCTAAATTTGACGGTGGTAAAGTACCAGTAAAACAAATTTTAAAAGACATTTTAACTGCATATAAACTTGGCGTTAAAACGATGTATTACCATAATACCCGTGATGGTGCGAGTGATGATGTGGAAATAGAAGATGATGGCTGTGCCGGCGGCGCATGTAAAATATAAGCGCTGTATTTAATAACAAGGTCATTTATATCAACTAAGTAAAATTTTGACTAACGCAGCCACCCTATTCATCTTAAAGCTAATAACTAAAAAAGCCTAGCAAAGTACTAGGCTTTAATGACAACACATTAAGTCATTAAAATGTGTTGTCTCCAAAGGAATAAACTCATGACGTACACCACCTTTAACCAAACTCCTAATAATGCGCTTTTAGAGCCGATGTTTTTAGGTAATAGTGTCAATGTCTCTCGTTACGATCAACAACGCTATATTGCCTTTGAAAAGCTTATCGAAAAACAACTTTCATTTTTTTGGCGTCCTGAAGAAGTAGACGTATCAAAGGATAGAGCTGATTGGCAGAGCTTAACTGATTCAGAAAAGCATATTTTTATTTCTAATTTAAAGTATCAAACATTATTAGATTCAATGGCCGCTCGTTCCGTTAATGCCGTATTGTTACCTTTGGTTTCTTTGCCTGAAGTAGAAACGTGGGTAGAAACATGGGCTTTTAGTGAGACAATTCACTCGCGTTCATACACTCATATTTTGCGAAACTTATTTACCGAGCCAGGTGAAATATTTGACGACATTATCGTTAACCCTGCTATTTTAAAACGCGCTACTAGCATTGCTAAATACTTTGATGATGTCATTCTCACTACGCAATTATTGCAATCACAAGGTGAAGGTAGTTATGAAGTGGAAGGGAAAACTATCGAGGTTAGTACTCGAAAGCTTAAAGAGCGTTTATATCTAGCGGTATGTTCGGTTAATGCCTTAGAAGCTATCCGCTTCTACGTAAGTTTTGCTTGCTCGTTTGCTTTTGCAGAGCGAGAGTTATTAGAAGGCAACGCAAAAATAATTAAGCTTATTGCCCGCGATGAAGCACTACACTTAACAGGCACACAGCACATTATAAACAACTGGATGTCAGGTAGAGATGATCCTGAAATGAAAGAAATCAGCATTGAAATGCGTGATGCGGGTCTGCAAATATTTTTAGATGTTGTCGAACAAGAAAAAGAATGGGCACAATATTTATTTAAAGATGGTTCAATGATTGGTCTCAATGCCGAGATTTTAAATCAATATATTGAATATATCTCTAATCAGCGCTTAACTGCGATTGGTTTTGATGCACCATTCAATATAAAAAGTAACCCGTTACCATGGATGAATGCTTATTTAGTAAGTGATAATGTTCAGGTTGCACCGCAAGAGACTGAAATATCAAGTTATTTGGTAGGGCAAGTTGACTCAGCGGTTGATGCAGATGATTTTGATGACTTTGATCTGTAACCTCTATAACGTTACGACAGTTATTGACTCGTTGTTTACCCTAAGATAAAAATTTGAAGTGAATAATTTTAAATACTCATTTTTAAGTGAATACGCTCACTATGATAGCTAAGCCAAATAGCGATAATACTGTGAGCGGCCAACAAGACAAGCTCAATATAATACCTGCTCTGACACCTAAAATAACGGTACAGGGTAAACAGGTTTGCTTTAATAATAAAAAGCAAACTTTACTCGAATGTTTAGAAACAAATGACGTAGAGGTACACTACCATTGTCGAGATGGATTTTGTGGTGCCTGTCGTGTCACCCTCACTTCTGGTGAAATAAACTATCCGCAAGGTGAGCCACTCGCGTTTGTTGGTGAAAATGAAATTTTGCCTTGCTGCTGTATTCCTGTCACTGATATCAGTTTAGTTATAGACGAATAACCGAATACTACTGCTGCACTTTAACGCTAACATATAAATTAAAATACGTGCTAAATACACAATACGGTGACTATTCATAGGCATAAACCGTAGAAAACCTTTGCCCGTTCGATTGTGTTTACCAATATTTATGCCATTTATATTGGTACTAACAACACAGGATATTCTGATTTTTTGATAATAGCCTGACTAACCCCTCCCAACAGTAAGCTAGTTGCTACACCATGACCATGAGTTCCCATAACAATTAATTCAACATTAAATTTTTGTGCCGCTTCGAGTATTGACAAGCTGGGAACACCTTCTATAAATATAGCGTGTGTTTCGATGCCATCATCTCTAATCCTCTGAGCAAGTGCATGCAGCTTTTCTGTTTCATCGGCATAATCATTGGTCATTTCTTCAACGGGATCACCATTATCTCGACTACTACTGTCTTTAATCGGTTGCTCGACATGCACAAGGTAAATAGCGCCAGAAAAAGCCTTTGCCATTTGCATTGATTTTTGGATTACTTGTTCAATGTCATTGTTAAAATTTATTGGTACTAAAATTTTCTGCATATTTTAATCCCTCCATGTAGACGTGAAAGTTCCAGACAGCCAACGAATTTATTTAACCTGCATTTACAGTAATAGTTGTATGCCTACCCACTAAAAAATTGTTCACACTTAATACGACACACCTTAGCTTTTAATCTAGTCGTTTCTCTTAATTAGTCAATAACGACTCAATTATTGATATTTAACTGAAGATATTAACTGTGCAGCATAACCAATATTACGACTTGGCACTTCAGTTCCTAATGAAAATGACTGTTTTACAAAAAAAATTCACTTACTAACAGTATCGCCAATGAGCTCCTATACTAAAAATATTATGTTTACTTAAATCAAGGAAACAAGTCAATGAGCCAGAAAAATATCATTATCATCGGAAACGGTATGGTCGGGTATAAATTTTGTGAGCGGCTGAGCAATAAAGATACTAAACAAGAATTTAAAATAATAACCTTCTGCGAAGAGCGACTTCCTGCTTATGATCGCGTTCGCCTCTCGGCTTATTTTGAGGGAAAAACCGCCGAAGACTTGAGTATGGCAAGTATTGATTGGTATAAAGAACGTAATATCGACCTCTACCTCGAAGACAAAATTATTAGTATTGATCGTGTCAATAAAACAGTGACCTCGATTAAAGGTAAAACATTAAGCTTTGATAAAATTGTAATGGCAACGGGATCAAGCCCTTTTGTCCCCCCTGTGCCAGGTATTGATAAAGCAGGTGTTTTTGTTTACCGCACCATTGATGACTTAGAAAAAATTATTGCCTATGCTAAAAAATGTAAAACCTGTGCGGTAATAGGTGGTGGCTTGCTTGGTCTCGAAGCGGCTAAAGCGGCTAAAGAGCTTGGCCTGAAAACTGATGTAGTGGAATTTGCAAGCAGACTTATGCCTAGGCAGGTAGATGATGCTGGCGGAGAAATGCTCAAGCACCTTATCGAGGCTCAAGGAATGACTGTTCACTTGAACAAAAACACTAAAATCATCGTTGGTGATAAAAGTGTTACAGCAATGGAGTTTGCTGATAATAGCGTGATAAATGCAGATATGATCATCATTTCAGCAGGAATCCGCCCTCGTGACGAACTCGCTCGAGAAAGTGGCATAACTGTCGGTGCACGTGGTGGTATCTTAGTAAACTCTTCTTTAAAAACGTCTGACGACAATATCTACGCCATTGGTGAATGTGTACTGTACCAAGATATGATTTACGGTCTTGTTGCACCAGGTTTTATAATGGCCGATGCCGTTGTCGAGCAGCTCACCGGTAACTCAACAGCGACATTCACTGGAGCAGATATGTCGACTAAACTTAAGCTGATGGGCACAGATGTTGCCAGCTTTGGTGATATTGAATCACATGATAAAGCATGTAAAGATCTTGTACTGAACAACCCGCATACTGGAATTTACAAGAAATTACTGATCTCAGAAGATGGTAACACGCTATTGGGCGGTGTTCTTGTCGGAGATGCATCAGAGTATGGTACTTTACTGCAAATTTACCAGAATAAAATGCAGCTTCCCGCTGATCCCATGAGCCTTATTCTTCCTAGGAATGACGATGCTGAAAGTGGTATCGGCATTGGCGACCTTCCCAACACGGCACACATCTGTTCTTGTGAAAATGTGACAAAAGGTGATGTTCTTGATGCGATTGAAAATCAGAACTGTGATTCGATCAGTGCGATTAAATCATATACCAAAGCGGGTACAGGCTGTGGTGGTTGCATGCCAATGCTAACCGACCTTTACCAGTATAAAATGGCTCAGGACGGCATTGAAGTCAGTAATGCGCTTTGTGAACACTTTGAACTCAGTCGTGAAGAAATGTATCAGGTTGTCCGCGCTACTGGCATTAATACTTTTGATGATCTTATTACTCAACATGGGAAAGGCTCAGGCTGCGAAATATGCAAGCCAACGGCAGCGTCTATCTTCGCAAGTGTTTTCAATGAGCCTATTCTCAATCATGTATCCCTTCAAGATAGCAATG
>JAWSUX010000511.1:0-852 GCA_033852215.1 Colwellia sp.
GATTAAAACTATTAAAAGATACAACCCTAACCGCATTGTCATTGAAGCAACAGGACGGCTTGAAATGCCTTTTATATTGGCTTGTGCAAAAGCCAATCTGCCTTTTACAATTGCCAACCCTGTCCATATAAAAAGATTTGCTGGTGCGCTTGGTCAGCGCGCAAAAACAGATAAACTTGATGCACAATTAATTGCACATTATAGCGAAGCTATACAACCTAAATTATCTCGTCTCAAACCAGACACCATGCAAGCTATGAGTGATTTAGTGACGCGCAGAAATCAATTACTCACCATGCAAACCATGGAGAAAAATAGACTACAAATAATGCCTAAAGAGCTAGCAATGACAATTAAACCTGTACTGACTTTATTTAAAAATCAGATAGTAAAGATTGAAGATAAAATAGCTAAGCTCATTGATAGTTGCCCTGAATATCAAGCTAAAAACATGATACTACAGAGCATGACCGGCATAGGAAAAATAGCTGCTGCGTCAATCATCAGTAACCTACCAGAATTAGGTTATATAAACGCCAAACAAGCCAGCGCTTTAATCGGTGTAGCACCGATGAATAGAGATAGTGGTCGCTATAAAGGGCAACGAAAAATTCAAGGAGGAAGGCCGCAAGTTAGAACCGTTTTATACATGGCGATGATGTCAGCAATGCAATCAAATCCTGTTTTCAAAGCAACATATCAACGACTATTGGCGGCAGGAAAACCTAAAAAAGTAGCGATAATTGCCTGCATCAGAAAGATGATTGTTATTTTAAATTCCATGCTGAGAGATGGTGTTATGTGGGAAGCGCCAAAAGTATGAAACTAACTATTGACGCCATAGTCTCTTGT
>JAWSUX010000080.1:0-12386 GCA_033852215.1 Colwellia sp.
GAGTCAAAAGTAGACACAGATACATTACGTGCTTACTCAATGGCTAACTACCCAGAAGAGGAAGGCATTATTATGCTTAACGTGCGTATTGCTACGCCGCCTCCTGGACGTTTACATTTACCAGCGGGTAAAATGTCATCATTTATCTTTAGCTTAAAAGCTGGTGATAAAGTGACTATTTCAGGTCCATTTGGTGAATTCTTCGCTAAAGAAACTGATAATGAAATGGTATTTATTGGTGGTGGTGCTGGTATGGCGCCAATGCGTTCACATATCTTTGATCAACTTAAACGTTTGAACTCTAAACGTAAGATGAGCTTTTGGTATGGTGCACGTTCTAAGCGCGAAATGTTCTATGAAGATGATTATAATGGCCTAGCGGCTGATAATGATAACTTCCAATGGCATGTTGCTTTGTCTGATCCACAACCTGAAGACAATTGGGATGGTTTGACTGGTTTCATCCATAATGTTCTTTTCGAAGAATATTTGAAAGACCATGAAGCTCCAGAAGATTGTGAATACTACATGTGTGGTCCACCAATGATGAACCAAGCAGTTATCGGTATGCTTAAAGATCTTGGCGTAGAAGAAGAGAATATCATGTTAGATGACTTCGGCGGTTAATATTCATATTTAAGCTTGCCTAGCGACACTACTTCATCGTTGGATGTACTCACCTATAGTCATAGGCTCCGTGCATCAGTCTTGAATTAGCGCCACTATGCAGTGCTTAACTTTAAATATACAGTTGAAGAACATTTAAAATAAAGACGACTTCGGTCGTCTTTTTATTTTTAACAAAAGGCTATTTATGTGAGTATATTTTCGAATTCATATTCAAATATATTCACATAAATAATAATTTGGAACCCTTATGAATAAACTCAAACTACTGCTGTTAATTGCCTTAACGGTAACTTTATCTGCATGCTTTCCGAGTAACCCTTCTAATAAAACAGAAGTGTTGTTACAAGGCAGTACCATGGGTACTACTTATAATATTAAGGTCGTCGCTACAAAAGAACAGTTAATAAAGCTTAAATTACAACAGCAAATAGATAAGGCGCTTGAGCAAGTCAACCAAGAAATGTCGACTTACATCAAAAGCTCTGAGATCTCACTATTTAATCAATCAATATCAACTCAACCCGTTCATGTATCTTCGGGTTTTGCTCGAGTACTTAAAGAGTCAATTAGACTTGGAGAACTTAGTGAAGGTAAACTTGATATCACTGTTGGTCCACTTGTTAACCTTTGGGGGTTTGGCCCAGAGCAACACCCTGAAACCGTACCCAGTGATGAAGTATTAGCGGCAACTAAAAAGCGTGTAGGTTTACACAATTTAGTGCTAGAAGGTCATCTGCTTTCTAAAAAGATACCTGATTTATATGTTGATCTGTCTACCACTGCTAAAGGTTACGGTGTTGATATTGTTGCCGAGTTAATTGAGAGTAATGGTTTTACTAATTATCTAGTGGAAATTGGTGGAGAGATGCGCTTAAGAGGCTTTAAACACACGGGTGAGTTATGGGCTATTGCCATAGAGAAACCAATCCTTGATCCTAGTGGTGAAGAGCGAGCGGTGCATCAAGTCATTATCCCCAAAGATAATGCTGTGGCAACTTCAGGTGATTACCGCAATTATTTTGAAGTTGACGGTAGACGTTTTTCACATATTATTGATCCAGAGTCAGGCAAACCAATTAACCATAACTTAGTATCGGTTACCGTAATTCATCCATCGTCTATGACCGCAGACGGTTTATCTACTACTTTAATGGTTATGGGAATGGAGCAGGGCATGGCTTTTGCGGTTAAAAATGATCTTGCGGCATTATTTATTTCTAAGACTGAAAATGGCTTTGATGAGCAATTTACGGTAAAATTCAAACAATACTTAAAGTAAAACTTATAATAAAGTTACGATAAGAAACTAAATAACCCTTGGCGCATCTTCTAATCAGTAAGGCGTGCTAAATCGATTTAAGCAATGACTCTTTTCCAGAGCATTGGTTGTCTTTAATTGAGCTAACTGAGTTAGCCGAGAGCAAACATTATGATGATTTTTTTTATTACCTTTGGTTTTTTCCTTGTTGTAGGTGCTGCTATGGCAGTGGGTTATATTTTTCAAAATAAAACCTTAGCAGGCAGCTGTGGTGGTTTAGCCAGTGTAGNNGTCAAGAGCGTGAGAAAAAAGCGGCGCTTGAGCAGAATTTACAGAATAGAATTGATGTAGAAAATCTGTAGGCTGTAATTTGATGTAACCTCAAGAGGAAGTTACTTAGTCAAAGACAAAAATTTCTTAGCAATTTTCTCTAGAGGTAAAATAAAATCAACAGCGCCTTGTCGTATAGCTTCTTTGGGCATACCAAAAACAACAGAGGTTTGCTCATCCTGAGCGATTGTTTGAGAGCCAATTTCATGCATCTCTTTCATACCTTTCGCACCATCATTTCCCATACCAGTCATGATAATTCCGATAGCATTTTTTCCTGCGTAACGAGCCGCTGACCGAAATAAAACATCTACAGATGGACGGTGACGAGAAACAAGCGGACCACTGGAAATTTCAACATAATATTTATTTCCTTTACGTTTACATAATACATGGCTATCACCCTGAGCAATTAAAACGACACCTTGTTCTATAAGGTCACCATCATTTGCCTCTTTTACTCTGATCTTACACAGAGAGTCTAGTCGTTGGGCAAACGATTGAGTAAAGCCCTTTGGCATGTGTTGAACAACAACAATTCCAGGAGCATCACTGGGTAATACAGACAAAAGGGTGGTTAAAGCTTGTGTTCCACCAGTGGAAGCTCCAATCATAACAATACTTTCAGTAACTTTGGCAACAGTGCCTAAAACAGCACGGTCTAAAATAACATCGGCAGTATTGAGTTCGCCTCTGCCTTTATTACGCCTTGAGGACGCTGATTTTACGAGTTTCTCTGGTTTTATGAGCGCAGCTGCTTTTACCGTGTCACAAATTTGTACCTTTGCTTCTTCTACTTTTTCTTCAGTGTTTAGTTCCGGCTTTAAAATAATGTCAGCAGCCCCATATTCAATAGCTTTATTGAAAATATCAGTTCCTTGCTCTGCAAAAGAGGAACAAATAATGACAGGCAAAGGATGTTGAGACATAATTTTCTTTAAAAAACTAATACCATCCATTCGTGGCATTTCAATATCTAGAGTCATAACATCTGGGGCCTCTAGACTCATTTTATTAACGGCCACTACAGGATCTGAGGCAGTGCCAATAACTTCAATTGATGAATCGCTAGATAAAATTTCTTTAAGTGCTTTTCTTACAACTGCTGAATCGTCAACTATTAATACTTTGATTTTAGGAGCAGGTTCCATTCTTTATCTCATTATCTGTTAAATATAAAATTTTCGAGTAATAGTGCTATTTCATTTTCTGTACTGGTATTTTCTGTCAGTGGTTTGATTAAAACTTCATTTTTGTGGGCGTTATAAATTAATTTTCTGCCACTTTTACCACCTAAATCGTAGCTGGCTAATTTCAACCCTCTGCTTGCCAAAACAGTGTCTATTTGATTGATATTTTGCTGTCCAATTGATGTTTTTACTATATTTTTGTTGTTTTCTGTAAATGCTATTTGTGCACCACCAAAAGCTTTTATAACAAACTCTTTTTCATTAGCGCCTCGTTTTGTTAATTCGTCAACCATATGAAAAAAACTACCGTCGACATAGCAAAAGCCATTTTTTTTTGATACGTCACATTTCCCTTGGGGTAATCGTGCATGACAAATGGCGCTCAGCTTAAGCCGAGGAACAAAAATAACAATTGAGACACAAGAGCCTAAGATAGTTTTAATTTTTGTATCTTTGTCAGTTATAAGTACTTCGCTGACGTTTAAAAATTGAGCGTTCAAGCTTATACCAAGTCCATTAAGTTAGTTCACACTCAGAGCTTTTCAGCGTTTTGAGAATAAATAGAATTTTTTTGCATATCGTTACTCTATATGAAAAAAATTCTGTGTGATTATCATATCGCTAGAAAGCTCCCAAAGGGCGAGTTTAAAAGGCTCACAGTCTTCGTTATTGACTTTGATAAGGGCGCTACATGGATGTAGCTTTTTAGAGAATGCAGGAGCATATTCTCCTGAATAACCATTCTCATCAATCAATGCCTTGCCTCTAAGCCTTTTAACTCTCGCTGAGAGAGAAGAAACTTATTGGAATTGGTATTAATTTACCTTTTGGTAAACATTGCTATCAATAACCTTCATTGGCACATTCAAGTCATTTATACTTTCAGAGTGACCAAGAAACAAGTGTCCTTTGCTTACCAAGTTGTTTGCGTACTTATTAATTATATTTTCTTGTGTGGTTTTATCAAAATATATCATGACATTACGACAAAAAATAATATCCATAGTATGAGGTAACTCGTAGTGTTCATCTTTCAAATTTAATACCTTAAATGTTACCCTATCCCTAAGAAGGGACGACATTTTTACAACTTCTGCATTGTCATCGCTACGTAAAATATAATTCTTTCGCAGGTGTTGTGGAACAGGTGCTATATCAGATTCACTATAGATTGCTTGCTTGGCTTTTTTTAAAACTGTAATTGAGATGTCTGTTGCTAATATATTAAAATCTATATTTTGGTTAAGTTTACTCCATTCATGTAATACCATTGCTAATGTATAAGGCTCTTCACCACTAGAGCAACCAGCACTCCAAATGTTTATAGGTCTATTTATTCCAGAGCCTTTCTGCACTATGTTAGGAAGCAATGAGTTAGTTAAATACTCAAAATGTTTTATCTCTCTAAAAAAAATTGTTTTGTTTGTAGTGATGGTATCAATCAGGTAAATAATTTCAGAGTGTCCATTTTTACCTAAAACTAACTTAGTATACTCTCTAAAAGTATTGAGATTCGTTGCCCTTAATCTTTTGCGTAAACGACCTTCGACCATGGTTTTTTTTATTGCAGGTAACTTTATACCAACTTGTTTGTAAATGAAGTTGGCTATTTTTTCAAAGTCATACTCAGAGAGCTGTTCACTAAAAATTTGGTTCACTTTATCCCTTAATATTAAGTTGTCTCTATTGTATTTGGTTGATTCATATTCATGTCTGAAACATTCGTCAATTCATCGATAGTGAAAAGTCGTTTAACGTTGATAATAATTATAAAATCATCATCATATTTTCCCATACCATAAATAAATGCAGCATCGACACCGGTGCCGATTTTTGGTGGCGGATCTATGTCATCAGGCAATAGTTCTATTACTTCTCGAACCGAATCTGCTAGTACACCTAGCAATGTATGTTCGCCACCTTCGAGCTCGACTTCAACAATAATTATGCAAGTGTCTACAGTGAATTCTGTCTCAGCTAAACCAAACTTAAGCTTTAGATCTATAACTGGAACAACTTGCCCACGCAAATTGATGACTCCTCGCATGAAGTCAGGGGTTTTTGGTAATTTAGTTATATCTCTATTATCGAGAACTTCTTTTATTCCTGAGATATTTAGTCCATAAATATCGTCTTCAAGATCAAAAGTTAAATATTGAGAAAACTGAATTGATTGATTCTCTGTCATTTTATTATCCTCTTAATAACGTGAGAAACCATCGTCATCATCGCCATCACTCAAATCGATTTGAATAGTCGAAGCTTGTCTTTTAGGTTTAGTCGATAAAGGCTTTGAGCTTCTTTTAACAGCTGTGTTGTTTGGTATTCTAGCTGCCCTGTTAGTAGCTCTGCTTGAGTTCGTATTACAGCTCTCAACTTCAAAATAATTCATCGACTCTTGCATGCTATTCGAATGTGATGCAAGTTCAGCTGCTGTAGCCGCAACTTCTTCCGATGCACTTGCTCCTTGTTGAACAACTTGATCTAGCTGTTGGATGGCCGTATTAATTTGCTCAACGCCTGTGTCTTGCTCTTGTGATGCAACACTAATTTCTTTTACTAATTCTGCCGTTTCTTTAATAACGGGTACAATTGAGTCTAAGAGGGTGCCTGCTTTTTCCGCAACAGCTGTAGTAGTTGAAGATAGCTGGCTAATTTCTCCTGCAGCGGTCTTACTTTCAAGTGCGAGCTGTCTCACCTCTGAGGCAACAACGGCAAACCCTTTACCATGTTCACCTGCTCTAGCTGCTTCAATCGCTGCATTTAATGCAAGCAGGTTGGTTTGTCGTGCTATTTCTTCAATAACTGAAATAGTATTCGCTATTTCTTTCATTGCATCTACCGCTTCGTGTACAGCCTTTCCTCCTTCTTCTGCATCTAAAGATACTTGTAAGGCAATTTTTTCAGTTTGCTGAGCATTGTCGGCACTTTGACGGATATTTGCTGCCATTTGCTCCATTGATGCTGAAACTTCTTCTAATGATGCTGCTTGCTCTGTCGCTCCTTCAGACATTTGTTGTGAGGTTGATGAGAGTTCTTGACTGCCATCAGCCACATTTGAGGCACTTTCGTTAACAGATGAAATAATGCTACTTAACTCTACAACCATATTACTTGTTGCGGCCAGTAGCTCCCCGATTTCATCTTTGCTAGTACTTTGAATTTCTACCGTTAAATCCCCGCTAGACACCTTTTTTAATACTTCTACTGTTTCAATTAATGGGCGTGTAATCGCTCTGCTAATAAATATGGCAATAATACTGGCAAGTACAATTCCGACGATAAGCAATATAATAAGTAATGTACTTAACGCGTTAGTCATTTCTTCAGCGGTAACAGAGTCATTCTGCATTAATTTTTTTTGATCGCTCACCATGGCTGATAAGTTGCTTTTAATTTTGAATGCAATAGGAGCAGCTTTAGTTCCTAACCATTGGTTGGCTAAATTCCAGGAATCTGAACTTCTAATTTCAAACATTTTTCCTGGAAGAGGAGCGAAAATTTCCCTCGCATTGGAAAACGTTATAAAGGCTGATTTTTGTTCATTGGTTAAGTATTCAATATTATTGTTAAGATCCTTAAATCGAACAATGTTTTTAGCCCACATAGTTTCGAATTTCACTTTGAATTCACTATTGCCTGACAACAAATAGGCTCGGATGTTTGCTAGTGCTCTAGCAGTTGTTCCGCGTATATCGGCCATAATGCCAAGTAATTCTTTACGTTTTAATGTTGCCTTTAGTGTTTTTTCTATGTTGATAATATTGGTTATTTCATTTACCAAGATAGTGGCTTGTGGTGCTGCATCTTTAAGTAATATTTTAAGTGCGGGTCTATTGTCAATTAATTGAGCAATATCTTCTATTTCTTGTTGATATTTTTCGAATAATTTAAAATCGGCTTCGATTTCTTTTAATCGTTTAATATTGGTTGGGTTAGTCCAATTGGCAGAGTATTTTGTTAGTGAGGAAATAGATGGCTTTATTGTTTCTTCCCAGGCTGAAACTCGTTCTTTTTTAAAGTTGTCTTTGCCTAATATAATCCACCCCCGCAAAGCGGCGAGCGAATGATTAATACCATTTAATAAATTTAGACTTGCTTGGGCAGTAGGCGCTCTTAATTCAATTACTCTACTGGTAACATCTGCGGTTCTAGATACTTGTATCAATGTTAGGGAAATAGAAACGACCAAAACAAGACCTACAGCAGCAAAGCCCGCTATTATTTTGGTACCAATACGATAGTTTGCCAATATTTTACTTATGTTGATCATTTTTATTAATCCTTTTTAGGATGGTTTAATTAAATAATGTAAAAACTTTAGTGGACAATTCTTATGTTGATTAAGGTACATCTAGTAATTGAACTATTTGTTGTAAATCAAGGATAATAGCGACAGAGCCGTCACCAAGAATAGTGGCACCAGTTATTCCCTCTATTGATTGATAAATACTGCCGAGGCTTTTGATTACTATTTGTTGTTGACCAATTACGTCATCGACGATTAAGCCATATTGTTCACCATCGACATTAACAATAATTATTTGTACTAGATCAGGAGGGGGAGTGTTGTTTCCTAACCATTGATTTAGTGATAAACATGGGATTAGTGAATCCCTAACTCTAACTAAATATCCTGATTTGGAAGACTTTAATGATGCAAATTTAGTTTCTACACATTCTTCGATAAGCGTTAATGGAATAACAAGTGTTTCGGAGCCAACATCAACAACTAGTCCTTCAATAATTGCTAAGGTTAATGGAAGTTTAAGTGTGATCATGCTTCCTTGACCAACAATGCTATCAATGTCAATTGAACCACGTAATGCTTCTATTGAGCGCTTTACCACGTCCATGCCAACACCACGGCCTGATATATTGGTAATGGTTTCTGCAGTAGAAAAACCAGGGGCAAAAATTTGTGAAAATAGCTCCTTGTCGGATAGCTTGTCATCAGCTGATATAATATTTTTTTCTAGTGCTTTTTTTCTAATTATTTGGGGATCAATACCTTTACCATCATCTTTAATCTCAATGATAACTTGCCCTTGAGATTGCTTAGCTGACAGGGTTATTTGTCCCTTGGTACTTTTACCGTTCTCTTTTCTTATACTGGGTATTTCAATGCCATGATCCAGACTGTTTCTGATCAGGTGAACAAGTGGATCACTCAGTTGTTCAATGACCGTTTTATCAAGTTCAGTGTCTCCACCTACGGTTATAAGCTCAATCTCTTTACCTTGCTCTGTCGATAAATCTCTGACTAATCGTCTAAATTTGCTGAAGGTGCTACCAATGGGTAACATTCTAATACTCAGGGCGTTATCTCTTACTTGTGTGACTAGGTGGTCAAGCTCATCAGAAACTGCGTTTAATCCTTGGTCACTGTTTTTTTCAATAAGTTGATTTAACCTAGCTAAGCCGATTACTAGCTCACCAATTAAGTTCATTTGAATATCAAGTTTTAATGACGAAACTCTGATGCTGTCACTTTCATTTTTTTTCAGTCGTTGACTTCGTTGTTTTTTAACTATTTCTTGTTCAAGTAGCGCGGAAGCTATTTTTTCACTTGATAATAAACCCGCATTATTAATTGTCTCGCCAATAGGTTTTTTATCAACAAATAAACCGTCAATTTGTTCTTTAGTTAAATCGCCACGGTCAACAAGAATTTCACCTAGTTTTTTACATTCGTCATTTGTATCATCATCTTTATCGATAATTTCAATGTTTATGTCACAGTGATCTTCAATGAAAGAAAATACTTCTAAAACATCATCCTTGCTATTATTTGTGTTTAATAGTATTTGCCAACTAACGTAGCAATTGTGGTGATCTATATTTTCTACCGGAGGTATGGCGTTGGTATATGATAAAATTGTGCACTCACCAAAGTCAGTCAACTCTTCAAGCGAGAGTAGAGGGTTAATACCAAAGGTAAATATGTCTTTATTAGGAGAAAGGCTGATGCGCATTAAGGCATTTTCATTTTCAAGACCTAAATCAATAGAAATCGTTTGCTTGGCTTCTCCTTCTGTACTTATTAATTTATCTTCTCTTGGAGAGTAAGCTTGGAGCCGTTTTAGAATATCTTTTTGTGTAGCGCGTAATGTCGGGCTCAATTCATCTTTGTCTTCGATTATCTCCGAGATAAAACGTTGGGATTCTAAACCTATCTCGATAAGTTCACGAGTAACAATAACTTCTGATTTACGCACTTTATCAAAGACAGTTTCTAATTCGTGAGTAAAGTTGCTCGTGTTTGGAAAGCCGAACATGCTACCTGAGCCTTTAATGGTATGCATAGAGCGGAATATGGAATTAATTATTTCCATATTACTCAAATCTTGCTCTAATTCGAGAAAATTATCCTCTAATTCAGCAAGTAATTCGGTCGCTTCTTCACAAAAAGAATCTTGAAATGATGACATTGAACTTCACCCTTATTGTATCGCCAACTAAATAGTCAACTCGTCTAATACGTGACTAGCTTTAATTATGTTTTTTGCTGATTCACTAACGGGTGATATAGTAAATAAAAGATCTTTATTATCAGCAGATTTTTTTGCTGCAAACAAAAGCTGTAACGTAGATAAATCTAATTCATTTAAACCGCTAAGGTCTATCCTGATTTTTTTATTGAAGCTTAATGCTTGCAAGAGTATTTTTTTTAATTCTTCCGAGTGACGTATGTTGACGATTTCTTTTAAAGAAATGACGGTTGTATCTTTTTCTTGCATTAAACAGCAATATTTATTCACTTCTGACACGTCATTTCCTTTATTTAATAACAATATCGTAAAAGCATAGCTAGATAATTATTTATTGGTTTGCTTTATTGAAAATACTGGTGCTTTTAGTCGTGTATCGATTAAAAGTTTGATTTAGGTCAATAAAATAGGTGTGGAATTTGAAAGGGGAGTTGTAATGTTTATTCTTAAATGGAAAGAAAGCCCCCATTAATATGACATTTATAAAGAGCAATGATGTGAGAAAAGTTGTTTTGTTTGCTGCCTTTATAGAGGAGGGAGGCAGCTTATTAGAATGTTATTTATTTTTTGTAAAGTTATTTACCTTAGTAATTATGCCTTGAGCATCTAAGCCCAATTCATGATGCACTTCTTCTTGTGTACCATGTTTAACAAAGTGATCAGAAACACCAATATTAAGTACCCTTACTGCTTTACCTTGGGCGAGTAAATATTCATTAACACCAGAGCCTGCACCACCAGAAATAGCATTGTCTTCTACTGTAACAAGCACATCATGGTTGGCATGTAGCTTATTGATGAGCGTTTCATCAAGGGGTTTAACAAAGCGCATATCTACTAATGTAGCACTTAACTCAGAGGCTGCTTTTTTAGCCTCTGCTAACATGGTACCAAAGCTTAGTATTGCTATCTTTTGCTCTTGTTGTTCTTCACTTTCCAGTATTATTCTGCCTTTGCCTAACGGTATGGTTTCATCAACACTGGGTAGTGTTTCACCTGTGCCATTACCACGTGGATAACGGACAATACTTGGACCATTTAATTTAAAACCAGTATTAAGCATTAATTGGCATTCGCGCTCATTGGATGGCGCCATAATCACTGTATTAGGAATGCAGCGTAAAAAGCTCAAGTCGAACACACCTTGATGAGTTGCACCATCAGCACCGACTATGCCTGCACGGTCAACAGCAAACATAACGGGCAAGTTTTGTATGGCTATGTCGTGAATAAATTGGTCATAACCGCGTTGTAAAAAACTTGAGTATATAGCTACTACAGGTTTCTGTCCGCCAATGGCAAGGCCTGCAGCATAAGTTACCGCGTGTTGCTCAGCTATGGCAACATCGAAGTACTGCTTAGGAAAACGTTTGCTAAATTCAACCATACCAGAGCCTTCAGCCATGGCAGGTGTTACCGCAATTAACTTATTATCAATTTCAGCTGTTTTACATAGCCAATCACCAAAAATTGTTGAATAAGTGGGTAAACTGGGCTTTGATTGAGGTAAATTAGTATCTTCAGGGTTAAATTTTGGCACCGCATGATATTTTATCGGGTCTTGCTCTGCTGCATGGTAGCCTTTACCTTTAGTTGTCACCACGTGCAAAAATTGTGGTCCCTTTAGGTTACGCATGTTTTTAATTGTTGTGACTAAGCTATTAACATCATGTCCATCAATAGGGCCGATATAATTAAATCCAAGTTCTTCAAAAAAAGTACTTGGTACAACCATGCCTTTTAAATGTTCTTCGGCGCGGCTAGCAAGTTCTTTTATTGGCGGGATATTTCCTAATAATTTTTTACTGCCTTCTCTAAAACCAGTAAAAATACTGCCAGAAAGCAACTTTGCCAAATGATTATTTAAGGCACCAACATTTTCTGAAATTGACATGTCATTATCATTTAAGATGACTAACATATCTTTTTTGATATCGCCCGCATGATTCAATGCTTCAAAAGCCATACCGGCAGTCATTGCTCCATCGCCAATAACGGCAACCGTTTTACGATTATTATCCTCGATTTCAGCTGCGACGGCTAAACCTAAAGCGGCTGAAATTGAAGTACTTGAATGGCCAACACTTAAGGTATCGTATTCGCTTTCTTCACGCCAAGGGAATGGATGCAAGCCACCTTTTTGTCTAATGGTATGCAGTTGATCGCGTCTGCCAGTTAAAATTTTATGCGGGTAAGCCTGATGACCAACATCCCAAATTAAATGATCAAATGGGGTATCATAAACATAATGTAACGCAACAGTGAGTTCTATTGTACCCAAGCCAGAAGCAAAGTGACCACTGCTTTTACTAACTGAATTGAGTAAGAAACTGCGTAATTCATTACTGACTCTACCTAATTGATCTTGAGAAAAATTGCGCAGCTCTTTAGGCGAATTAATTTGTGATAATAAAGGGTAGTCAGCAAGGTTTATAGTCATAGTCTTCTATCTAAGTGATAATCTTTTTGTTTTTCTTATAGCTTGCT
>JAWSUX010000081.1:0-13341 GCA_033852215.1 Colwellia sp.
ATATAGCCCGAACTTAAACCCAATAGAACGGCTTTCGCAAGTGATGAATGAGCCTGCTCGAAATAATAAATATTTTGAACCCGCAAAAGATTTCAGGCGAAGTCTAAATCACTTTTTTGATTCAGTTTTACCTACTATCGGTGCTACATTAAGTGGCAGGATTAATGACAACTTTCAAACGTTTCATCCTGCAACTTGAATGGTGATGGGTATAGTTATATATATCTCATGTCAGGGAAGTCAATATGATAAAACAGACCTTCATTAGGTGTACTACTAACGTTGATGTTGCCATTAAGCGTATCGACAACTAAATTA
Organism: Colwellia sp.; assembly: GCA_033852215.1. GTDB lineage: Bacteria > Pseudomonadota > Gammaproteobacteria > Enterobacterales > Alteromonadaceae > Colwellia. Next base: position 319 of record JAWSUX010000081.1, read on the forward strand.
TGGACAATATGTGAGCCTAACCCAGTGCCACCACTTTCACCTTTAGTGGTATAGAAGGCTTCAAATAATTTTGTTAGCTGTTCCTTGTTCATACCAATACCATTATCTTGGTAGTCTAGGTATAACCTTTGTTTATCTAAACTGATCTCAATGGTTATTTCGCCTCGATTGATGTCTTCGAAACCGTGAAGGATTGAATTGATAATTAAATTAATTATAATTTGTGCAATGGCACCAGGGTGACTATAAATATCAATATTTTTATCACAATGTACCTTGATCGAGTGGTTGGTTTTTTTTAATTTAGGGTGTAAAGATTGAATTATCTCATCAATATATTTGCCAACATTAATTAATCTAACTTTGTCATTTGTTTGATCGACAGCTACTTGTTTAAAGCTAGTGACCAAATCTGAGGCTCTATTGAGGTTGTTTAATAACATGGAAATACTTTGCTGAGCATTTTCGATAAAGTCTTCGATAGAACGTCTAGACAGTTTTTGTTCGTTAGTGTCTAATTTTAGCTTGGTCAAAATATCAGATAAATAGCTTATTGAAGTAATGCTAATACCAATGGGGGTATTAACTTCGTGTGATATCTCTGCACTTAATACGCCTAAAGAAGCCATTTTTTCTGCCTCTAACAATCTATCCCGTGCTTTACTTAATTCCATTATTGATTTTTTGAGATCTTTATTGGTACTGATTAATGTTGTTTCAGTTTGACGGCGGCGATTGTTCTCAGCTTGCAATTGGTGTTGTTGTTGCAGTAACTCTTTTTGTTGTACTTCCATTTTTAACATAGTGCTACTTAATGTAGAGGTCTTTCTTGCTACTTCTTGCTCTAGCATAAGATTTTGGTCATCGAGCTTTTCATTCGCAGTGCTTATTTCTCGTTTAGATAAAGCGAGCTTATCTTGAAAGTCCACAAGCTCATCAATTAGGTGATTATAAGCATCTTCAAGAATGTAAAGTTCATTTTTTTCATAATTAAGAGTGCTAAGTTTGGATGCTTCAGGGTCATGAAGATCGAGTTGTTTAATCTGTTCAGTAAGCTCTGCTAAAGGCTCTGTTAATAATTTAGTGAATGCCAATGAAAATAAAAACACTAAAAAAGCGGTTTTTACCATCGCATTACCAATAAGAAAATATATGCCAACTTCTATTCGACTAAAAATAACATCATTGCTTGATAGTAAAGTTACGGTACCAACGGATGTTGTACGACCAGTAAACTCAAATATCAATGGGAAAGAGTGACCAAATAACCCTTCACTGAGTGAATTTATACTTTGAAGTGCTGTGTCTTGAGAGCTTGCGCTACTGCTGTTTAATAGTTGTATGTTTTCTGATATGACTTCACCAAGTTGTACTATTGTATTATTGGCTTCATCAGTAACAGCTATCCCTTTTATCATAGGGATAGCAAAAAGCCCTTCTGATATACCAATAGCTTGTTGTGTATTTAGTTCCCATACTGCGCGGGTTAAACTACCACTAATTGTTTTTTGTAGTGTTAATAACTCACTATTTATATGACTTTTAGTATTAAAGTACTCAGCAATAATTTGTATGCCAGTAACACTAACCGTTAAGATGAAATAAACGGAGAGTACTCTAGTTAGCAGTTTTTTTGATATACTGGTTACTTTCATTTATCTCATCTTTCTATGTTATTGATTTATCTTTCCCTTTGATTTTAGCGCATTTTTTTGTATAAATGCGTGTAAATAATAATAAGGGTCTAAAATCAGCAAAGATATTGAGTTAACTCCATTTAAATATGAGTTAAAACAAGCGGATACAAAGTTTGATTTTTGTCATGATATTGTCATAAAAAGGTTATAAAATACTTACCGATTAGTCACTTAAATTTCACATATAATTATTTTTAAGGTATTCAGATGGATTTAGTTAACAGCAGTATTGTACTGGCTTTTTGTTCTTTATTAAGCTTACCTGCTCTTGCTGCAGATAAAGCATCAACTGAGCAAGAAGTACAAGGTCAAGAAGTAATAAATTTTTACGGTAAATTGAATATTTCATTACAGGCAACAGAAGAAGGCGGTAAGTCTTTTAATGAATTAAAAAGTAATGCTTCAAGAGTTGGTGTAAAAGGAAAATATAAATTAGATACAGATTTTTCTCTAACCGCTATTTATAAACTTGAATGGCAAGTGAATGTTGATGATGATGGTAAGGATACTTTAACTGCACGTAACCAGTGGGTAGGACTAAGAGGCGCTTTTGGTGATGTTATGTTAGGCCGAGCAGATACTACATTAAAAGTTTCTCAAGGTAAGTTTGATTTATTTAATGATTATGAAGGCGATTTGAAAAACTTATTCATTGGTGAAAATCGAGTGACAGATTCATTAACCTATAAATCACCAAGTTTTAATAATGTAAAATTTTTAGCCAGTTATATTTTGTCTGAAGATAGTGACCTAGATGATCCCTATTCAATTGGTGTACAATTTGGTGATACGAGTTTAAAGAAAACTGACTTCTTTTTATCGCTTGCACATGATGAAAATATGCAAGGTAAAAGTGCCATATACCAAACAACTCGCTTAGTTGGTATGTATAAATTTGGTGATTTACGTCTAGGTGGCATATTAACTGAAAGTGAAATAACTGAAGGTGAATATTCTGGTTTTAGTGAAAACGGTTATGCCGTTAATGCTTCATACAAAATAGGAAAAATATTAGCTAAAGTGCAGTTTCAGGAGTTTGCAAGTGCCGGAGCTATTAGTATCGGTGCGGACTATAAGTTAGGAAAAAACACTAAGGTTTTCGTTTGGTATACCGACCGAGAAGGTTTAACTTTTAATGATGTTACCATTAAAAAAGCCACTGAAGGTAATTACTATGCACTAGGCATGGAACAAAAATTTTAACTTCAACTTAAAACAATTAAGAGCCTTTTAAAAAACGATATTAGCTTAGCTAGTATCGTTTTTTGTTTTACGTTACTTCGTCGAGGTTATCGATTCGTTTTATTTTCAATGACTATTTTATTGATTAAAAATAATTTTAAGTCATTTATATTACTATAGCCAAATCACCTCAAGATGCGAGCTTCAGGACGACTGAGTGAATTATGATTAAGGCGTACCTTTTTACTAATGGTCATTCCCTTAAAAACAGGTGTAACACATAGCATGTTTTGCTCAGTCGTCCCTGCAGGGCTGGTTTATAAACGTTATATACGGCGTTATTGATTTCGACAAGGGAATAACTATTATCTTCAGTCAATGTCTTGCCTAAAAATGTTTGTTATTCCAGCTGAACCCTGCACCTTGAAGTGGCTTGGGTATATCTCCGATTAACTTGAAGATATTTGGTCGAAGCGCTGAAAATTGTCATTGATTCTACCGTTTAAACTTGCACCTGTATTTGGCAAAAGAACATCAAAAAAATTGTTTATATTTCGCCTGAAGTTTTTTGCCGTCGCAAAAATCTGGTTATTTCTGACTTTTTCATTAATCACTTTCCAAAGCCGTTATCTCGTTATTTATATATTTATGTTAATAAACACCCGAACAAAGCATTAGCACCAATGGAGGCTGAGTTTTTGAAAATGATTTTGTCTAAATCTGGACAGCACATTGTAGAGAAAGATGGTTATATTCCATTACCAAGTAAAGTGGTAGTGAAAGAAATGAAAAAATTAGGTCTTTCTTGGTAATATTTACCTCATTATTTAATTATAATAGGCATTGATTAGACCCCAATAAGTATTTATTTACAGGCCTTTATGCGCTACAATGCGCGACTATTTTTTAATTATTCTAACGAGTAAAATCGTTTGAAAATATACCTTTTTAAACCATATATTTAAAAACTTATTTTGAAGGCTTATGTTCGAAACAAACCCTATATTAAGTAAATTAAAAGAAATCCGTGAGCGTGCTAATGCGCTTCGGGGGTACCTTTGACTACGATGTTAAAGCTGAGCGTTTAGTAGAGGTATCTCGGGAGTTAGAGCAACCTGAAGTTTGGAATGAACCCGAACGTGCTCAAGCTTTAGGTAAAGAACGAAGCGCCCTTGAAGAAGTGGTTAATACCATCGTTGAGCTTGAAACTGGTTGTGAAGATATTGAAGGCCTAGTTGAGTTAGCTGTTGAAGAAGAAGATCAAGATACCTTTGATGATGCAGAAGTAGAGGCTGATGCCCTTGATGCCGTCCTAGAAAAATTAGAGTTTCGCCGAATGTTCTGTGGTGAACAAGATGCTAATAACTGCTATTTAGATATTCAATCTGGCTCGGGCGGTACTGAAGCACAAGATTGGGCTGAAATGTTAATGCGTATGTATTTACGCTGGGGTGAGGCGCACGGTTATAAAACCGAGGCTATTGAAGTCACCGATGGTGATGTAGCGGGTATTAAAGGTTGTACTATTAAATATACTGGTGAATATGCTTTTGGCTGGTTACGAACTGAAACAGGTGTACATCGTCTCGTTCGTAAATCGCCATTTGATTCATCAGGTCGCCGTCATACCTCATTTGCTTCAGCGTTTATTTACCCTGAAATTGATGACAATATTGAAATTGATATTAATCCAGCTGATTTACGCATTGATACCTTTCGTGCCTCAGGTGCTGGCGGACAACACGTTAACAAAACAGATTCAGCAATTCGTATAACACATGAGCCTACAGGGGCTGTGGTTGCTTGTCAGGCTGATAGATCTCAACATAAGAACCGTGCGACAGCGATGAAGCTATTAAAAGCTAAATTGTATGAAATGGAAATGCAAAAGCAAAATGAAGGTAAACAAGAATTAGAAGACGGTAAATCAGATATCGGTTGGGGTAGTCAAATTCGCTCTTATGTATTAGATGATAGCCGAATTAAAGATTTACGAACGGGTGTTGAAAATAGGAATACCCAAGCAGTATTAGATGGCGATTTAGATAAATTTTTAGAAGCTAGTTTAAAATCTGGTTTGTAGAAACTGTTATATAGACATTGAAAATAGAGCAGAATAAACCAAGCAAGCCGTATTAGACGGTGATTTAGATACATTTTTAGAAGCCAGTTTAAAGTCTGGTTTGTAGCACTAAGCTCAAGCCAATTAAATTATTGAACAAATTAAAGATAACTTTGGAAATAAAATGACAGATAAAACCACTAAAGCCAGTGATGCACCCGTAGCACAAGATGAAAATAAATTAATTGCTGAGCGTCGTGTAAAGCTTGAAAAGATTCGCTCTAATTGTTCAGCTAATGGTTTCCCTAACGATTTTAATCGTGAACATTTAGCCGCGGACATCCAAGCTGAACATGGTGAAAAAACTAAAGAAGAACTTGAAGCGCTACAGGTTACTTATGCTATTGCTGGCCGTGTTATGGCAAAACGTGGACCATTTTTAGTGATACAAGACTCGTCAGGTCGTATTCAAGGTTATGCTGAAAAAACCGTACAAAAAGAAATACGCGCTAAATGGGGCTCATTAGATATTGGTGATATCGTTGGTATTAAAGGTATTTTGCATAAATCAGGTAAAGGTGATCTTTACGTGAATATGGAAGAGTACTCGCTTTTAACTAAGTCGTTACGCCCGTTACCTGAAAAATTCCATGGTTTATCAGATCAAGAAACCAAATACCGTCAGCGTTATGTTGATTTAATTATCAATGAAGATACTCGTAATACGTTTAAAGTTCGTTCAAAAATTGTTGCCGGTATTCGTAACTTTTTAACGCAGCGTGATTTTATGGAAGTTGAAACGCCTATGTTACAAATCATACCGGGTGGCGCTACCGCTAAACCTTTTATGACGCATCATAATACTTTTGACCTTGATATGTATTTACGTATTGCGCCAGAGCTTAACTTAAAACGTTTAGTTGTTGGTGGTTTCGATCGTGTTTTTGAAATCAACCGTAGTTTCCGTAACGAAGGTATTTCAACACGTCATAACCCAGAATTCACGATGATTGAATTCTACCAGGCTTACGCTGATTACCATGACTTGATGAACACTACCGAAGAAATGTTACGTACTATTGCCCAAGACGTATTAGGTACTACTACTATTCGTAATACAGTTAAAAATTCTGAAGGTGAAGTAGTAGAAGAAAAATTTTACGAACTGGGTAAGCCGTTTGTACGCTTATCTATGGTGGATGCTATTTTGCAATATGGCAAAGACCATCGCGGTGCAGAGCAACTTGATGAAGCTGTCTTACGTGACCCTGAAAACAACTTTGATGCAATCAAAGCCATGGCAAAAGCGGTTGGCGTTAAAGAAAATGAAGCGTCTAAAGTTTGGGGGCCAGGTAAATACATTTGTGAAATCTTTGAAGAAGTAGCTGAACATTTATTAGATCAACCGACATTTATTACAGAATACCCATGGGAAGTTTCACCACTTGCTCGTCGTAACGATGAAAACCCATTCATAACCGACAGATTTGAGTTCTTTGTTGGTGGCCGTGAATTAGCCAATGGTTTCTCAGAGCTTAACGATGCAGAAGATCAAGCGGAACGTTTCCAAAAACAAGTGGCAGAAAAAGATGCCGGCGATGATGAAGCGATGCATTATGATGCTGACTATATCAACGCCTTAGAATATGGTTTACCGCCAACAGCAGGTGAGGGCATTGGTATCGACCGTTTAGTGATGTTATTTACTGATTCCCCAACGATTAAAGATGTTATTTTATTCCCGCATATGCGACCTGAAGCGGAATAATACGTAGACAATAAACATGTAAGCCCTGTGTCATCCTTGTAAATAGAGGAAGACACAGGGCTTTTTATTTTTAATCACTAGCTCTATTTTTATTAAGTGTCATTGCGTAAATTAGTGCGTACACGTGGAGTGTTTCTTTGCGTGAGAATAAAAATAATATTACCTTAAGGTTTTATAGTCATTAGCGAGATAATTTCGGAGAAATAAATGGACATTTCAAGAGGCGGATTTAGTTCGCGTTTCGGTTTTATTATGGCAGCGGCTGGCTCTGCAGTAGGTTTGGGTAATATTTGGGGCTTTCCTACACAAACAGCGAGTAACGGTGGTGCCGCTTTTGTTTTAGTCTATGTAGTACTTGCTTTTTGTTTAGCTTATCCTGCTTTTATGGCTGAATTATTAATTGGTCGTTATGGTCAAGCCAATGCCGTGACGTCAATGCAAAAAATGTCGCGCAATATATGGCAAAAACGTTTTGCTTTTCTTATTGGTTTTGGTGGTATTGTTTGTGCCGCATTGATTTTAAGTTTTTACGGTATTATTGCCGGTTGGATGATGTCTTACGCTATTGAACCCTTAGCTAGGCTAGGTGGGTTAAATAACACGGCTGAATGGCTTGTTACCCAGTCAACATTACGAAATGTTATCTTTACAGCATTGTTTATGTTGCTAACAATTTTTATTATTCGTCGGGGGGTTGAGCAGGGTATTGAAAAATGGTCTAAGCGACTAATGCCTATGCTTGTCGGTTTACTTATTCTCTTGATCATTTACGTGTTCACCTTAGAAGGCTCGCGTGAAGGTTTTAATGCATATTTAAATCCTGATATTTCTAGAGTGCTTGAGCCAGATTTATTGATTAGTGCACTAGGGCAAGCGTTCTTTTCTTTGTCCTTAGGCTGCAGTGTGATGGTTATTTATGGCTCTTATATTTCTAAAAAAGAAAACTTAGTATCGCTAGGAGCACAAGTTACTTTAATTGATGTCTCTATCGCTTTTCTCGCAGGTTTATTGATTATTCCTGCAATGTACGTTGCACAGGCACAAGGCGTTATTATTTTTGCTGAAGATGGCAGTTTAATTTCAGGATCAAATCTTGTGTTTACAGTATTACCGGCATTATTTTCAGGTATGGGTGTTGTTGGTTTATTTGTTGGTTTTGCTTTTTTTGTTTTAATGTCTATTGCCGCATTAACTTCATCTATTTCTATGTTAGAGGGACCCGTATCTTTTGTGGTTGAACGGCATGAAATATCTCGTGAAAAAGCAACGACCTTTATTGGCTTAGGTATCTTAGTGCTAAGTGTTTTTATTGTATTTAATATTGAATGGATGCTTGATTTTGTTGCGGTTTTATCAACCCAATATGGCCAGCCTATTCTTGCGATGTTGTGCTGTGTTTTTGTTGGTTGGATTTGGCATCGCAGTGAAATTTTATCAGAAATAAAACAAGGCAATAGCGCAGTTGAGCACGGTTTGTTTTGGAAAATTTGGCCTGTATATACGAAGTTTTTTTGTCCTACAGCTATCGCTTTAGTTTTTTTACATTCACTTTAGCTGTATTTATTTGAAAATTTTTTGTTCTTATTTATAGCCTTGGCCAGTTTAACTGCCAAGGCTTTTTTAATGCTCGTAATTGTTCGTTAATTTCAGCGGATGTAAAATATTCACCTTCATTAGGCTCAGATAAAAACTCAAATGATTTATCTTGATAAGTAAACTTCAGCGCATAAGCATGTAAGTAGCCTCTATCTGTTATCGAACTACTGTAATAAAGAGGATCACCAATAATTGGGCTGCCAATACTGCTAAGAGCAACACGCAGTTGATGTGTTTTACCTGAGTGAGGTTTAAGAATGAATAAACGCTGCTTATTGGCAATGTTATAAGAGAAAAACTGTGTAATAGCTGGATTTTCCATACTTCGTAATAGCTTAAACATACCACGCCTACTTTTTGCCATGTCTCCTTTAATCAAACCTTGTTTTTTTGTCGGTTTTTTATCACTTAACGCCAGGTAATATTTGTCAATCTTATGTTGTTTGAATAACTCTCCAAAAATTTGCGCGCACGGTAATGTTTTGGCAAATACAATCAAGCCAGAAGTCATTTTATCAAGGCGATGTACAGGGTAAAGCTCATTAATAGATGAGTGTTTATTAAGATGTTTTTTAACTTGTGCATGTAAACCTGAGCCTAAATCTCCTTCATCATGAAAGTTAACTCCTGCAGCTTTGTCTACAACGATAAAATCTTGGTTTTCTGTAATAATTTTAAACATTTAAATTACCTTGTTTGCTTTTATATTTTCTTTTCTTTAACTGAATTTGATATGATATTTTATCTTAATTTTACAGGATGTTGTTGTGCCTAACTATTTAAATTCTTCTAAACGCGCTTTTCGATTAAGCGCTATCGTTGTAAGCCTTTGTATATTAATTGCTTGTTCAGTTAAACAGCAAGCGCCATTACCGACGGGCGTTAGCTTAATTGAAACGGTAATAGCTGATGAAAATACGATTAACATTCCTTTTAAAAAATATAAATTAGCCAATGGATTAACCGTTGTTTTACATCAAGATGACTCAGATCCTTTAGTACATGTTGATGTAACTTATCATGTCGGCTCATCACGTGAGCAATTAGGTAAGTCAGGTTTTGCACATTTTTTTGAACATATGATGTTTCAAGGCTCTAAAAATGTTGCTGATGAGCAACATTTTAAGGTAGTAACGCAAAGTGGTGGGAACTTAAATGGTACTACCAATTCAGATCGAACCAATTATTTTGAAACGGTGCCAAAAAACCAGTTAGAAAAAATGTTGTGGTTAGAGTCGGATCGTATGGGATTTTTATTAGAGGCGATAACAGCTGAAAAATTTGAAATTCAACGCGCGACGGTAAAAAATGAACGAGGTCAAAACGTAGATAATCGCCCTTATGGCCGTTTAAATGAAACCGTTAACCAAATGATTTATCCGAGAGAACACCCATACTCTTGGCCTGTTATAGGTTATATGAATGACCTTGACCGTGGTACGGTAACTGATTTAAAAGAATTTTTTTCTCGCTGGTATGGTCCTAATAATGCGGTGTTAACCATAGGGGGGGATTTTGATGAAGCGCAAACACTTGCTTGGGTTAATCAATATTTTGGCGGTTTGAATACAGGGCCTGAAGTTGAAAATCAACCAAAAACAGCAGTCCAATTAAGCGAAAACCGTTATTACTCTTTTACCGACAACGTATCGCTGCCGTTACTTTATATTAGTTTCCCTACGGTTTATGGTATGCATAATGATGAACCTGCGCTTGATGTACTGGCTGATATTTTAGGTGGTGGACCAATGTCACTGTTATATAAAAATTTAGTTAAATCGGGTGTGGCGGTACAAGCTGGTGCAAGTCACCCCTGTCGAGAACTAAGCTGTACGATGAATTTTTTTGCTATACCTAACCCACAGCAAGGTTTGTCATTAGCTAAAGTGGAGCAAGTCATTAACGATTCTTTAGCTGAGTTTGAGCAGCGTGGTGTAAATGATAATGATCTATTAAATACAAAAATGGGCATTGAAACTGGTACGATTTATGGCTTGCAGAGTGTTTCAGGTAAGGTATCAAGCCTTGCACATTATCAAACTATGTTAGGTGATGCTAATTATACCAAACAGCAAGTTGCGCGTTATAATAAAGTAACAAAAGCTGATGTTATGCGAGTATTTAAACAATATATTCAAGGGCAAGGTGCTGCGGTATTATCAATTGTGCCTGATGGACAAGAAATATTAGTTGCCAAAACCAATAACTTTACTTTGCCTGAGGTAAATAATCCTCCTGAACTTGCTCAACTTGATACGCCATTGATGAAAAATATCAGTGATTTCGACCGTAGTATTATACCAAAAGCAGGTGAGAACCCACAAATAACGGTACCTAATTTATGGCGAAAAAAATTCGCAAACGGTATTGAAATCATCGCGACTAAAAATAGTGAAACGCCGACAGTAAGTTTGTTGTTAAGCCTTGAGGGCGGTGTGTTGCTTGATTCGGTAGATAAAGCAGGGTTAGCAAGTTTAACTGCGAGTTTAATGAATGAAGGTACTACGGTACACAGCAAAGAAGAGTTGGCGAGTGAATTAGCCATGTTGGGTAGTAATATATCTATTGGCGCAAGCGGACGTAATACCTATATTAAAGTAAACAGCTTAGTTAAAAACCTTGATGTTACCTTAGCGTTAATGAATGAGATGATGTTTAAACCTGAATTTGCCCAAGATGATTTTGATAGAGTTAAAAATCAACTTATTCAAGGATTAGAGCAAGGAAAGAAAGATGCGAGTACGTTAGCAAGCAACGCCTTAAAACAAGTTACCTATGGTAAAAACAACCGTTTGGGTTTAGCCGACAGCGGAACCATTGCTACCGTATCAGCGATAACGCTTGATGATGTTAAAGGTTTTTATCAAAAACATTTTTCACCCGCTAAAGCGAGTTTAGTTGTGGTTGGCGATATTGATAAAGCTGATTTTCTTACAAAGTTATGGCCATTAAAAGCATGGAGAGGTAATGATTATAATATTAACGTAGATTATACGTTCCCTGAGGTAACACCGAATATACTGTATTTTGTTGATTTACCTAAGGCTAGCCAATCCGTAATTAAACTATCACGCAAAGCAATGGCTTATGATGCTACAGGTGAATATTTTAAAGCTAACTTGATGAATTACCCGTTAGGTAGTGCCTTTAATAGTCGTATTAATTTAAATTTACGGGAAGATAAAGGTTATACCTATGGTGCTTCTAGTTACTTTTCTGGTGGAAAAACCTTAGGTCGTTTTAGTGCCGGCGCTAGTGTAAAAAAAGATCATACCTATGATTCAATGGTCGAAATCAAAAAAGAGTTGAAAAATTATCAGAACAATGGATTAACTGCTGATGAAGTAACTTTTATGCGCCAAGCTATTTCACAAAACGAAGCCTTAAGTTTTGAAACACCAGCTCAAAAAAGTGGTTTTTTAAGGCAGTTATTACAGTTTAATTTGCCAACGAATTATGGTGAACAACAAAGTGACATTATTCAGCATATCACTATTGAGCAATTAAATGACATTGCAGCAAAAGAATTAGCAAAACCGATGCAATGGATTGTTGTTGGTGACGGTCAAGTAGTTAAGCCGCAATTAGAAAAATTAAATTTAACTGTGATAGATCTCAAGTTAGCCAATTAAATTTACTTTCTAGCCATTGAAATTTAATTGATAACCCTCACTTAGGTTCTATCTATTTGAGGGCGATTCGTTATTTTAACTAGTCTTACCTTTATGAAATTTATTTTCATGAGTATTACTTTTCCAGTACACATTAGGAACTATTTTGACTTTATCACTCAGCGATTATATTGGTACTTTTAGCCAAGCAGACAATCTAAATGCATTAGCTGGCATCGGTCGAGGCATTGAACGTGAGGCTTTGCGAATATTGCCTGAAGGGAAGTTATCAGAACACGGTCATTATCATCAGCTAGGTTCAGCGTTAACACACAGTCAAATTACTACAGATTATTCTGAAACCTTGTTAGAGTTTATTACGCCGGTGAGCCAATCTCCCGAGCAGTCTATTGCACAATTACAAGATATTCAAAAGTATACTTTTACTCATATTGATGGTGAATTATTATGGCCAATGAGTATGCCATGTTTTGTTGATGACGCTGAAACTGTGCCTTTAGCGCAGTACGGCAGTTCAAACATTGGCAAAATGAAAACAGTGTACCGTCAAGGTTTGAAAAATCGTTATGGATCTATGATGCAGGTGATTGCAGGTATTCATTTTAATTTTTCATTTTCTCGTGACTTTTGGCAAGTACAAAAAAAATTACATCAAGTTGATGTTGAGACAGAAGAACAGTCATTAGATGACTTTATTTCACAGCGTTATTTCTCAGTATTAAGAAACTATAAACGTTACTGTTGGTTGATCCCATACTTATACGGTAGCTCACCTGCTATTTGTGGCTCGTTCTTACAAGGTAAAGATCATAAGTTACCTTTTAAAAAATCGCCTTACGGTGCTTTGTATCTAGAGCATGCAACGTCGCTACGGATGAGTGATTTAGGTTATACCAGCTCAGAGCAGTCTACTTTAAAAATTTGTTATAACAACTTAGCTGATTATGTTGACGGTGTGCAGAGTGCGATAAAATTGAAGTCAACTGACTTTGCTGATATTGGCGTGAAAGTAGATGGTAAATATCGACAACTAAATAGTAATGTTCTGCAAATAGAAAATGAACTTTACGCCCCCATTCGACCTAA
>JAWSUX010000082.1:0-3407 GCA_033852215.1 Colwellia sp.
GTCGCTAACGCGGCCTTTTTTGTGCGTGGAATACAACAGCGTTCAATTGCAATGTAAAAAAACTTCGTCAAAAATTTAATAGGGCAGTATTTACGCTAGTTATAGTCCGATATTGTAAATACTTCTTGAGTAAAGTCGCGGGCTGAGTATAATAGCGCCTCACTTCTCGAGTATCTCTTAATTCCCAAAAAATAAGAATCACCCGATAAGTGTAACTGTTACTTTATAAGTAACCTGTAGGGGTGTAGTTCCAATTGGTAGAACAGCGGTCTCCAAAACCGATGGTTGGGAGTTCGAGTCTCTCCACCCCTGCCATATTATGTAAGTATGTAGCATACTAATTAATCTCAATTATTGAGGTTGGTATTTCAGTTAAATAGTTAAAATGGAATAAAGATATGAATGTAAGTACAGAAGAGCAAGTAACGAGTTCTTTCGATACGCTAAAGTGGGGTGTTGTATTTTTGCTTTTAGCTGGTGCGGTTGCGGGTAATTATGTTTACGGCGAAGCTTCAGTATTAATTAGAGCTGTTTCTGTCGTTATCGCTGTTGCTGTTGCGGGCTTAATTGCCATGCAAACAGAGAAAGGCAATAATGCAGTAATATTTGCTAAAGAAGCGCGTACTGAAGTTCGTAAAGTTGTTTGGCCTACTCGTCAAGAAGCCGTGCAAACCACAGGTATTGTTTTAGTGGTGACGTTATTAATGTCATTATTACTTTGGGGATTAGACTCTGTTCTATTCTGGTTAGTAGGTTTAGTTACAGGTATGCAGGTATAGTATGACTGAAGAAAACGTTTCAAACGAGCATGAAGATTTGTCATCAGAAGGCGAAGAAAAAATAGTAAACCAAAACCCTAAATTACGTTGGTACGTAGTACAAGCGTTTTCTGGTTACGAAGGTCGTGTACAAAAAACATTGCTTGAGCATATTGGAATTCATGGTTTAGAAGAAAAGTTTGGTGAAATACTCGTTCCTACTGAAGAAGTTGTTGAAATGCGTGCCGGTCAAAAACGCAAAAGTTCACGTAAATTCTTCCCAGGTTATGTACTAGTTCATATGGAATTAGACGATGAATCATGGCATTTAGTTAAAAGTGTTCCGCGTGTACTCGGTTTTATCGGTGGCACTAAAGAAAGGCCAGCACCTATTACGCAAAAAGAAGCGGATCGAATTTTACAGCGTTTAGAAGATACCGACAAACCTAAACCTAAAACTTTGTTTGAACCAGGTGAAGTTATTCGAGTTATCGACGGACCATTTGCTGACTTTAATGGCGTGGTTGAAGAACTTGATTATGATAAAAACCGTATCAAAGTATCTGTACTTATATTCGGTCGTTCAACACCAGTTGATTTAGAATTCGGTCAAGTTGAAAAAGGTAGCTAGAGAAAAGCTTGCTGCAACGATAATTGACCAAAAAAACCAAAGTTGATGCTTTGGTTTTTTTTTGTGTTTTTTATGGGAAAAACAAATAATACTTGAAACAGGTTGGCTGGTTAATATATAATCCGCTGCCGCTTATTTTTGGCGTGCACTAAATGCGTTTATTATCGAAAAAATTTCTTTAATCAATGAATTTTGTAAACAGGGAAGCGAAATCGACATTGGCTCTGCAAGTCGTATTCTTCGCGTTAATTACCCAAACAAAAAAGGTATTTTAAAATGGCTAAAAAAGTCCAAGCTCTAATCAAGCTACAAGTAGCTGCTGGTGCAGCTAACCCGTCACCACCAGTTGGTCCTGCATTAGGTCAACATGGTGTTAACATCATGGAATTTTGTAAAGCGTTTAACGCAAAAACAGATTCTTTAGAAAAAAACGCGCCGGTTCCAGTAGTCATTACTGTATATAACGACCGTTCGTTTACTTTCGAAACAAAAACTCCACCTGCTTCTTACTTATTGAAAAAAGCAGCGGGTATAAAAAGCGGCTCTGGTCGTCCTAACACTGAAAAAGTTGGTACTGTAACTACAGCACAACTTGAAGAAATCGTTAAGACAAAAGAACCTGATTTAACTGCTGGTTCACTTGAAGCTGCAGTGCGTACCATTGCGGGCTCTGCTCGTTCAATGGGTTTAGTGGTAGAGGGATAATTAATGACTAAATTAACAAAACGCGCTCGTCTTATCCGTGAAAAAGTAGACGTAACCAAAGAATATGATATCAGTGAAGCAGTTTCTTTATTACAAGAATTTGCTACAGCAAAATTCCGTGAAAGCGTAGATGTTGCTGTAAATCTTGGTATTGACGCTCGTAAATCAGATCAAAACGTTCGTGGCGCTGCAGTATTACCAAATGGTACTGGTCGTGAAGTACGTGTTGCTGTATTTACACAAGGTGCAAACGCAGAGAAAGCTAAAGAAGCTGGTGCTGATGTAGTTGGCATGGAAGATTTAGCTGAGCAAGTAAAAGCTGGCGAAATGAACTTTGATGTTGTTATTGCTTCTCCAGACGCTATGCGTGTTGTTGGTCAACTAGGTCAAATATTAGGCCCTCGTGGTTTAATGCCTAACCCTAAAGTTGGCACTGTAACTCCTGACGTAGCTGGCGCTGTTAAAAACGCTAAGTCTGGTCAAGTTCGTTACCGCAACGACAAAAACGGTATCATCCATACTACTATCGGTAAGGCTGATTTCGAACCTGCACAATTGCAAGAAAACTTAGAGTTTTTGCTAGAAGCGCTTAAAAAAGCAAAACCAGCAAATGCTAAAGGTCAATACCTTAAGAAAATTTCTCTTTCTACTACAATGGGTGCCGGCGTTGCCGTTAACCAAGCTAGCTTAACACAAGCTTAGTTGTAGGTAAGTGAAGCTTCAATTATTGAACCTTTACAAGGGCGAAATTATAAACTATAATTTCGCCCCTTAAATTTTGGTAGGAGTTGTGACCTTTTTTGGCTTAATTGTTAAATAAAGCGCACGACCCCCGTCCAAGACCGTAGGTGTAGTTATTTCTTCTGATATAACTACTTAATTTATCCTACGTAGATGGTGATTACCCAGATATTTTCTTAAATTCTGGTCCTCGCCGTTATGGCTTAAGCAATAAGTAATTATTGGTTAAGGATTGTAAATACCGGTACTTTTACCGGTTTGAACCAGGAGTTAAAGCCAATGGCTATCAATCTTGATGACAAAAAAGCAATTGTTGCTGAAGTTCAAGAAGCTGCTAATGGCGCTCACTCAGTTGTAATCGCGGATGCCCGTGGTGTAACAGTTGAAGCAATTACTGTATTGCGTAAGCAAGCACGTGAAAATGGCGTATGGATGAAAGTTGTCCGTAATACATTAGCACGTCGTGCAGTAGAAGGTACTGATTTTGAATGTGTTTCAGACGTATTCGAAGGACCTTCACTAGTTGCTTTTGCAAGTGATCACCCAGGTGCTGCTGCACGTTTATTCTCAGA
>JAWSUX010000512.1:0-4413 GCA_033852215.1 Colwellia sp.
CGGATATAAATAGGGTATTCATTGCTGCCGTGCATTTGATAGGAGTAAAAAAAGTTACCTTCTTTAATTGGCACTGAATTTTCATCTTTATCAATGCGCTCTTTAATTTCGCTAAATAGTTTTGCTTGTAAATTCGTGGTATGCGCTAACGTTGCTTGGGTATAGTCATTCTCAGCCTCAAGGTGCGCTAATATTTCTGGCTCAGTTCGGCTATCGTCACGCATCCAATAATAGTTATCGATACGGGTATCTTGATGAATAGTCATCTCATAAGGAATTTTTTTGGCAATGGGCGCAGTGTGCTTATTCATGTTTTTAATAGTCTCAATGTTATTGCTGCAAGCGCTGATTAATAATGTTGCGCATAAGGATAAAACGAGTGTGTCGGATGATAAAGTCATTTAAGCAAAGCAGTACGTTAAGGAAATGTCGAGTCCTTAAAATAGCAGATTGTTAGTTGAATTCAAGGTGCTTTGCGATATAGTGCTAAGTAGCGTATATCGTTCATCCGCTACCTTCGAAATACAGAGAGTTCGTATGTCTTTAGATAAATTGTCAGCGCAGCTTACTGCTGATAAAAGCACAGTAACGAAACCAAAGTTACCACCTGTAGAGCTGTGGAATCCTCCATATTGTGGTGAGATAGACCTGCAAATTAAAGCCAACGGTGATTGGTATTATGGTGGCACTATTTTCAAACGTTTATCCTTGGTTAAACTATTCGCATCGGTTCTTATTCGAGAAGTAGATGCAAGTCATGACGATTATTTTTTAGTAACACCCGTAGAGAAGGTGAAAATTAGCGTTGAAGATGCGCCATTTATTTTAACCCAGTGGCAATGGTTGGATGATAAGAAAACAGTGATGCAGGGTAAAACCAACCTTGGCGACGAGTTTATTTTAGATAAAGAGCATCCGCTAACGTTAAGTAGTGATGGCTGTTTATATGTTACTGTTCGTCGCAATCTCGTTGCTAAAGTGCATCGTAACGTTTATTACCAATGGGTTGATTTAGCGAAAGAAACCGTGACAGAAAAGGGCAACGAACTTATCTTTAGCAGTGCAACATGTCTATTTAGTTTAGGTGTACTTTAGTAAGATTTGTACTCTTATACAGGGTGTTAAATGTCAGGTTTAGGCACATTGACGATATAATTTAGACGTGAATTTAATTTGTTAAATCGCTCGCTTTACTACCATTGCGGCCATTTGCCTTTTTTAAAATTGGTATTAGTCCTATGGCGCTTTCGCCTCCTAAGCAGCATAGAAAGGTAACTTCTTGGCGCACTTAAAACGTGAAACTAAGACCTCAACTCTAATATACTAGCAACTCTATCTTGTGTCTCTTGACTGAACATTTGAAATTGCTCTTCAGTAAAAATTCCGTAACTTTTTAAAGAGACTAATTTCAGGAATACATTATTACGAGTAGGATTATTGAACATCTCAGCAATCTTTGCATCTTCAGCTTGAATTAAGTCATATAGATCTAAGTATGATTTATGCTCTATACCTTCTCTCCTTTTAGCTAGTTCCTCAACTTTGACAAATATTAGTTCACAAGATTTTGCTGTTAAATCATTTTGAAGTTTTCGAAATAGTTTCCAATCTTTTTCAGGTACCGATGACATGCTAGATCCTCATTGAGTGCTTACGAGCCTGTAGAATTTATCTTTTAGAAAAAACAGCCTTAAAAATTAAGCCTCAAAACGCGTTGCTACGTGAAATCGGAGGCAATACCCAACTGTCTTTTGTCCGTTTAAGCAACTTTCCATGTGCTTTTGCTTACATTTGATCTACAATGTAATACAAAGCAGTCCAAATAGGAACTTAAATATGAAAACAGAGATGCTCACAACTCGCATTGATCATGATACAAAACTAGCTTTCACTCATATTTGTGATGAAGTAGGCTTAAGCCCTTCCCAAGCTCTTAAACTTTTTGCTCGTGCTGTAATAAATTACGGCGGAATACCTTTTGAATTAAAAGCAAAGCAGCCTAATGTTATGACAGTAACAGCTATCCAAGAACTTTCACAAGGTTTAGGGGAAAAATCTGAGAGTGTTACCAGTCTTATTTCAGAGTTAACTGAGGGTAAAGTAGTAAATGTTAATTCTTGATTACTCTTCCCAATTTAAAAAAGACTTTAAGAAAATAACGAAATTACAAATACCTGAAATTATTGAAGTAGGTAATGTCATATCAACACTTCAAAAAAGTTTAATTCTAGATGTTAAATATGTTGATCATGCTTTAGTTGGAAATTGGCATGGTTTCAGAGACTGCCACATAAAACCCGATTTGGTTTTAATTTACCGCATTCATGAAACATATTTACAACTTGCTAGAATTGGAACGCACAACGATGTGTTTTAATACTCTAAGCACATAACGAGCTTGTAAAATTTACCTTTTAGAAAAAACAGCCTCAAAAACTAAGTCTCAAAACGCGTTGCTACGTGAAATCTGAGGCAATACCCTACTCAAAAATGACTTTTACAGCCTCAACGCCCACTTAAGCGGACAAAAATAGTTGGTTGAAACGTGTAGCGAGCCAGAATATAACCAACTGTTTTTGTTCGGTTTTAAATGCTTGTTAGCACTCTTTTAGATTAGCCAATAGCCTTATTGAAGTTATAGACCTTTAACTTAGAAGCGGCTTTGCTAACCATTGAACATCGGTATGTTCTTGTAAATTTCTTAGCTTCTTTCCATTTTTTTTCTTTTTTCAAAGTTATAAATTGGTGATGACATATATTAAAATTTTTCTTCAGCTCATCTCGATGGGACAGGTAATAGTTAATCATTTCTTTTTTTTGTTGAGATGCAGCTTTCGTTGATATTTCACAATAGGCGTTATTAAAATCTAGTCCTTGGCATGACTTATCTCTAAACTTTTCTAACTCACCACCAACATATTGAGTTTTTAATTTACCTATTTCTTCATTTTTCTTTTTCTTTTTTAGCTCATTATAAGCTTTACACTCAGGTGTTGCTTTTGCTCCGAAGCTAAGTTTACAATTTTCATTAAATTTATAAAAATCTTCATAGCTTAGTTTTTGCAATAAATCGTATTTTTTAGAGTATTCTTCCTTGAACTTATTCTCTTCTTCTTTTTTTATTTTCGCTAATTCTTTTTGTTTTAACTCTTGTTTTATTTGAGCCAATTTCTTTTTATGCTTTTTTGTAACAGTGATAGCTGAATTACATTCAGCATCTTTTGCTATTGACTCTAATGCTTCTTTATCTTTTGACATAAATGCCGCTTTCATTGAAGCTTCACACTCATTCGTTCTGACTTGAGCCTCATCGATATTTTTTTCATAATATTCGGTATTACGTTCGGTACAGCCAACGATTAATAGTAAAACTCCAGCAGTTATTATTTTAAAATACATTTTAATTCCTTATACAATGATAGTGATTGATATGATTTGAGTGCTAACAATTAAGCATTTATCTCTTGTCGAAGCATGAGAGATAAATGTCCTGTTGGACTGAGCCGTCAAGCACAGTACATATGGTTTTTGTTTTTTGAGTCATTACAGCAGTCGGAAGGTGATTATCCATAAATTGAATTTTCAATAGCTTCCTTACTCTATTTTGCTCAACGTTATCAATCCAGTTTACCTTATTAGGGGCTTTATTCAAGACAAACGACGCCACTCTACGATTGATTATATGACTGCACATCAGAAGTATGTAGAAATGAAAAAAGCGGCTTAAATACTCAACAGTTTTAGTTGACCATTACACTTGGCAATAGTTCATGCGCCTGTAAAGTCGTCCTGAGCCAAGTGCATGGGCATGTAAACCTATAATTAAATAACATTCCGCTTTACTTGCCACACACTTTGCAGTTTTTCTGTTTTTTCATGGTAAATTGCTGCCATTGGTTTGATAAGCCATCAAGTAAATTTAACTGATTAATTTGTACCTTATTACCTGTAAGTAGCTTAATTGCCTGTAAACATTGCATACCCGCAATCATCGCTAAAACTGGACCAATAATACCGATAGTTTGGCAATTGTTAGCAGGCGCTTTTTCTGTCATAGGAAATAAACAGTGATAACAAGCGCTAGTGTCATCTCTTGGATCAACCGTAAGTTGTTGACCGTCAAAACCTGTAGCAGCACCAACAATCAAGGGTACTTTGTGTGCTACGCAAGCTTGATTAATTAAATAGCGTGTTGCTATGTTATCGGAGCAATCAAGTACTAAATCTACTTGCGGTAGGTAATAATCGCATAGCTCTTTGTCTAACATGTCATCAATGGCTTCAATGTTAGTATCAGGAAATTGTTGCTGTAGTTTTTCAGCAGCTGCATCGGCTTTATTTTCACTGATGTTGTCTTCGCTAAAGAGAATTTGTCTGGGTAAGTTACTGAACTCAATCGTATCGCCATCAGCT
>JAWSUX010000083.1:0-8293 GCA_033852215.1 Colwellia sp.
TATGATCTACTTCTTGATGAGACATTTCTTCGGTAATTGATTCGGCAGGCTTTTCAATAATGACCTTGGCTTCAATGCCAATGGTTGCTAAATAGTTCGAAAATAATAACGCTATATTATGCTCGGTTAACTGTACCAAAGGCTGAAGTGTCTTTTCATTTTCCAATGCAGGTTCGGCCATTAGTGTTCAATATCTTCAGGAAACTGCAACTGCCATTGTGTAAAACCACCATCAAGTGAGTAAACATCAGTAAAATCTTGACTCACCAAGAATTGCGCCGCCTGCTGACTAGAAATACCGTGATAACAGCAAACTACAACAGGTGCATCGGGATCAGCTTCACGAATAAAGTTAGCCAAAGATTCATTGGATAAATGAGTCGCATCGGTAATGCGACCACTGGAAAATGAATTTTCATCACGAATATCAACAACCGTATGGCTTTTATCGGCTAATACCGCTTGTAGTTCATCAACGCTGATATGTTTAAAGTTATTTTCATTATTTGACATTCGACTGCTCTTTTAAAAATTTATTTAAGGTTGTTTAGGTTAACCTTTGTTAACACTCACCTTATCTGATTGCCTAAGTTTACCATTTTTATTCTTACCTTAGCTAATCACACTCATTTCTTTACCAATACGAATAAAAGCTGAAATGGCTTTATCTAACTGGGTTTTAGAATGTGCAGCTGAAATTTGGGTACGAATACGCGCTTGCCCATTAGGCACCACTGGAAAAGAAAAACCTATCACATAAATGCCTTCCGTTAATAAACGGTTAGCCATGTCACTAGCGACCTTGGCATCGCCTAACATTATTGGCACAATCGCGTGATCCGCGCCAGCACAAGTAAAACCCGCCGCTTCTAGTTCCGTGCGAAAATAACGAGCATTATCTTTTAACGTTTTACGTAACTCTCCACCGCCAGCCAATAATTCAAGTACTTTAATTGAGGCATTTACAATCGACGGCGCTAGAGAATTCGAAAACAAATACGGACGAGAGCGTTGACGTAACCAGTCAACCACTTCTTTTTTCGCTGAAGTAAAACCGCCTGAAGCACC
Source organism: Colwellia sp. (assembly GCA_033852215.1). Lineage (GTDB taxonomy): Bacteria > Pseudomonadota > Gammaproteobacteria > Enterobacterales > Alteromonadaceae > Colwellia. The sequence goes on from JAWSUX010000083.1 coordinate 1,069, forward strand.
GCCCATCGCTTTACCTAACGTGCCAGTAATGATGTCAATGCGACCCATTACCTCACAGTATTCATGACTACCACGACCTTCTTCGCCAACAAAGCCCACAGCGTGAGAGTCATCAACCATCACCATCGCATTATATTTATCAGCTAAATCACACACACCTTGCAAGTTAGCGATAACGCCGTCCATAGAAAATACGCCGTCGGTAGCAATTAATTTAAAACGTGCGCCTGCGGCGTCCGCTTCAACAAGTCTTTGCTCTAATGAGGCCATATCATTATTGGCATAACGATAACGTTTAGCTTTACATAAACGTATACCGTCAATAACTGAGGCATGATTTAATGCATCACTGATTATCGCATCTTCAGCGCTAAATAATGTTTCGAATAAACCTGCATTTGCATCAAAACATGAAGAATATAAAATGGTATCTTCCATACCTAAAAATTGACTAATGCCTTGCTCTAAGGTTTTATGAATATCTTGTGTGCCACAAATAAAACGGACAGATGCCATACCAAAACCGTGCTCATCTAAGCCTGTTTTAGCCGCGGCAATCAATTCAGGGTGATTGGCTAAACCTAAATAATTGTTCGCACAAAAATTAACAACGTGCTCGCCACTGCTTACCGCTATTTCGGCTTGTTGTGCTGTGGTAATAATGCGTTCAATTTTGTATAGACCATCGGTTTTTATCTGTGAGAGTTGATCTTGAATATGACTAGAGAAATCTTCTGACATGTTATGCCTAAGTTGTTAATTGAATAATAATTAGCAATAGCTAATTAATTATGTCATGAGTTATTATTTATTTGATTAAATTAATGGTGTGCAAGAATACTGATAAACAAACAATGCTATCGTAAATTAAATTTTAGCCATTGTGCTATATCACCCACTAAATTTAATCTCGCGGTGATTAACTGCCTATCACGGCGGTTTCCTTTAAAAACTTGTATTTTAGAATATGAAGCTCCATTCCAAGCAAAAAGCTCTTGTGCGGTATTATAGCTGTCTAAATGATGAGCAGAGCTGACAAAATAATTTGGCATGTCAATCAAGTTTTTATAACGCTCTTTATCTGCATAAGACATTTCAGGTGTAATAAATACCATTGCCTTTAAATGTACTTTTTCTGCCAATAACACCGCATAATTTGCTGCACAGCCGCTTGCCACTACAGCAATGCCTTGCTTTTTATCTACCTTCGTTTGTAAAAATTGATAAGCGGCCAACAGGTCGTCTGCCCAATACGAAGTGATCAACGCAATTTCATTTTGATAACTCGCAATGTCTTTCGACTGTTTTTTTATTTCTAACTGAGAGAAACCTGTGGCAATACTGTCACCATAACCTCGAAAATCAAGCGATAATACATGCATGCCTTGCGCTGCAATTGTTTGAGCAAGCTCGCTATATTTGCTGCGATCAGAGCGACAGTCATGTAATACAATAACGCCTGGAAATTTATCAGCATTAATATTCTTACCTGTATAGTAATAATCGGCTGATAATAAAAAATCATGGTCACTACGTGCTGCAAACATTACTTTTGCGGTATTTTTTTCTGCTACAGTCGCCGTTTCTGGCTCATTATGCTTTACAAAAAAAGTGTTTCTAGCAAGTGATTGAGCCGAAAATACGCTTAAACTTGTAATAAAAAGCAAAAATAACATTATAATTTTTTGTTTCTGACTTATTCTTTTAATCATTATTTATTACCATGTTCGCTAAAGTGGTATAATCTATCGACACTTCTATTATAGAGCAATATCTAGCCTTTATGTTTGCCCTACTTATTTATCGTTTAGCGCTGTTTTTCTTGCTGCCTATAGTGCTTATCCTACTGCTTGTACGCTCTAAAAACAATCGTGCTTATCGTCAACGTTTAATCGAACGCCTTGGCTTTTTTCCTGCTCAAACCAGTGCTAAATCTATAACACAACCTATAAAAAAAGGCGGTATTCTAGTACATGCCGCTAGTGTTGGCGAAGTGATTGCTCTAAAAAGCTTTATTGACGCATTATTAACGACTTGCCCCAATACGCCTATTACCATAACCACGTTCACCCCAACAGGCTCAGAACAAGTCAAAAAACTTTTCTCTGATAAAGTACAACACGGTTATTTACCCCTTGATATATACCCTTGTACGCAGCTATTTTTGCAGCGTTTACAACCTAAACTTGTTATTTTTATGGAAACAGAGCTGTGGCCAAATTTAGTTGCACAATGTGTGCATAAACAAATAAAGTTATTGTTGATTAATGGCAGGTTATCAACAAAGTCTCTCAGTAGTTATCAAAAAATTAATGCGCTAATTACACCTTGTTTAAATAGCTTTAATAAAATTCTCACGCAAAGCCAAGAGAACTTAATACACTTCACACAACTCGGTGCTCAGCCATCTCGCTGTGATAATGTCGGTAACTTAAAATTTGATATTAGCATTAACGCGACTATGCAAAAAAAGCAGCAAGAACTTACACAACTTATCTTAGGTAAAAAGCCGGATGAAAACTCAGCTGCTTCTTTATCTGAAAACTCTGTTCAAAGAAAGATTTGGTTAGTTGCGAGCACCCACGAAGGTGATGAATCAATTGCCCTCGATGCTTTTAGCGAGCTATTGAAAGAATTCCCACAATTACTCTTAGTGATTGTGCCACGCCACCCAGAGCGCTTTGAACAAGTTGCCCAACTTTGTCTCCAGCAAGGTTTTTCGTTAGCTCGACGCAGTGAAAAAACGCTAGTTACTGATCAACAAATATGGCTATTAGACAGTTTAGGTGAGCTAATGGCAGGTTTTGCTTTAAGTGATATTGTTACCATGGGAGGTAGCTTTAGTCATATTGGTGGTCATAACCCATTAGAGCCAGCACTCTTTAAAAAGCCCATTATTGTTGGCGCTAACATGAGTAACTTTAGTGAAATTTTGCAGCAACTATTGCAAAAGAATGCCTTAATTCAACTAACGCAAGATGAACCAGACAAGCAATTGGTTAACGCGGTAAGTTCGTTGTTAAAACAACCCGAACAGCAAATAAATTTAGGTGAACAAGCGCACAAGGTGGTTTTGGCAAACCAAGGCGCAAGTAAAAAAACATTAACTCAAGTTCAGCTATTGTTACCGCCTAAAGGAGCTTAACTACAATGACTCATTCTATTGAACAAAGCCCTGTTGAGCAAAAATCTGTTGAAAAAAGCTTAATACAAGGCAATAGCTACAGCCTTTATAATAGTGAATTAGTTACTGACTTTACGCCTAACATGTTAAGCCCTGATTATTGGCAAAGCCAAAATGCCATCACAGGCACAGCGCAAGGGCGTGGCACAACGTGGTTTATTCGTTACCTTGCTGCCGATAGCAAAGTAAAAAACACAATAAATAATAAAATAAATGAAAAAACCGATAATAGGCAGCAAGCCCAACATTGGGTATTACGCCATTATTATCGTGGCGGTTTAATTGGCAAGCTAATCAAAGACAGTTATTGGTTTACCGGTATTGAAAATAGCCGAGCCATGTGTGAATTTGCTTTGCTAACACAACTGCAACAATGGAAATTACCTGCACCAAAACCTGTCGCCTGTCGTATAACTCGCCATGGTTTATTTGGCTTATGTTACCGCGCCGACTTATTATCAAGTCGCATTGAAAATTCCCAAGATTTGGTCGCCATATTAACTAACGAAAACATCAGCGATGAACTATGGCAAAAGATAGGAGCAACCATTAAACGTTTTCATGATCATGGCATTTATCATCACGACTTAAATAGCCATAATATTTTAATTGACGCGCAACAAGACGTTTATATTATTGACTTTGATCGCGGTGAATTACGTAAAACAAATAGAAAAAGTGATGCAAGCCACTGGAAAGAAAAGAATATGTCACGGCTACAGCGCTCTTTCTTAAAAGAGTCGCATCAATTAGAAAATTTTCATTTTACTGATAACAATTGGCAGCAATTACTCACTGGTTACCATAATAGCTAAGCAGATAAATAACCTGTTCCCCTGAATAAGTAGAGTCAATTAAGCATGATAAGAAAGAGTTTACAGCAAAAAATTATCGCTGTTTGCAATGATAAAATAGCAAAAAAAGGCGATAACGTCGGTTTATCTTTTTACGCATTTTTTGCTAACAAAAATGATAATGCTGAATTATTAATGGAAGCTGCAACGTGGTGGATAAGCACTCATCAGCTAGATCACTTTGAGAAAGCAGTTAAAATAAAATCCATGGTTGAGTCACTACAGCTAAAATAGAAAATAAATGAAAAAAAATAGCGTTAACCTTTGCAGGTAACACTATTTTAATTCACAGAGTGATAAAGATAAAAACGTAAAGCTACTATTAATACTTTCATCAATGAAAGCAGTAGTGCTTTACTCAATATATTTTAGACGTCTGCGCTTATCACAGCATGATTTTTTTTCAAACTGAACTATGCTTAGTTAACATTATTTAGCCTGTTTTCTATTACATTATGAGTAGTGCTGAAGTAGAAAAAAACAAAGTATTAGTGGTTGACGATAGTCAAACGCAATTGAATATTATATCGCGTATTATCGGCAACGAGTATGTCTTTGAAACGTGTAACAGCCCTATTTCTGCTCTTGATAAAATTAAAACTCAGAATTTTAAAATTTTAATTACCGACCTACATATGGATGATATGACCGGTATAGAACTAATCTCCGAAGCCCATCGCGTTACTAATTGCCTTTATAGTATTCTTATTACCGCAAAAGGAACCAAAGAAAATGCAATATCTGCACTCAAAGAAGGTGCAAATGATTATATAGAGAAACCGTTTAATCAGTTTGTCTTGATGAACGCTCTGGATCGCGCGGACAAGAATATCAATATTCAACTACAAAACGCACAGTTAATTATAGAGCTAAACTCCCTGACCGCTAAACTGATGTTACGACAAGATGACCTGGAAGAAATTGTTGATTTAAGAACAATAGACCTGTTAATAGCTAAAGAACAAGCAGAGTCAGCAAAGTCGGCTTTAGATCAGCACTCTCTAGTATCGATAGCTGATATTGAAGGTAATATCCTTTATGTTAATGATAAATTTGTCGAAATTAGTGGTTTTAAAAAAAGTGAGCTACTCGGTAAAAAGCACAGCGTACTTAACTCAAATAACCAACCTAAGTCCTACTGGCAGAAGATGCATGAAACGGTATTAGCAGGTAAAGCTTGGCGTGATGAAGTACGTAACAGAGCAAAGGATGGCCACTATTACTGGGTTGATACTACTATAGTGCCTAATTATGATCGCAATAAACAAGTCACCGGCTTTACTTCCATTCGTACTGATATAACTCAACAAAAAGAAAGCATAGCAAACCTTGCCACAGCTAAAAGACAAGCCGAACTTGATGCCAAAGAGCTGTTAGTAGCTAAAGAAATGGCCGAACAGGCCAATCAAGCGAAGTCAGTGTTTTTAGCCAACATGTCCCATGAGCTGCGGACACCAATGCACGGTATTTTGAGTTTTGCAGAGTTTGGTGCTCAACATTTTGAGACGGTAGAGCGAAGCAAACTACTGCATTACTTTAACCGAATAACTCAAAGCGCTGAGCGATTACTGACTTTACTCAACCAGCTCTTGGATTTGTCTAAGTTAGAACAGCCTAATGAGCAACCCAATATGGATATCCACGATATATTTATCATCGGTACCAGTGTACTTACCGCCAATAGTGCACTCATTCATCGTCGGAATATTTCAATTTATTGCCTGCATAGAAACGAAAAAATTCTTATCCCAATCAGTGAAAATGTGCAGTCAAAAGACATTTTCAATTTTATTGAACGACCCGCTGGTTTCGGCAATGTCGAGGTCAATGCCGACATGATTTTTCGGGTGATTAAGAATGTCATTCTAAATGCGATTAAATACAGCCCTGAAAATTCGTCGTTTTGTTATCAGGTAGGTGAGACCACTATTGAGCTTGATGGCAAGCAAGTGCCAGCCCTTGAATTATCACTGTCTGATCAGGGGGTTGGCATTCCGGAAAATGAGCTAAAATCGGTATTCAATAAATTTAAACAAAGTAGTATTACCAACACTGGCGCAGGTGGAACAGGGCTGGGTCTGGCTATTTGCAAAGAGATTATACTGCTGCACCGAGGTAAAATTTTCGCCCGTAGAAATACTGATGTAGGCACGACATTCACTATAATTTTGCCTAGAAAGCAGTCCGCTAAACGATAAAGGATAACATCATGAATAAACATCGCGTAATGGTTGTAGATGACGAGATCGTAAATTGTGAAATCATGGAGTTACATTTACAAGATGAATATGAGCTGTCTGTTTTTGAATCAGGGCAAGCATGTTTAGCGAACATAGAAAATGTTATGCCTCATGTTGTCTTGTTAGATGTCAGCATGCCTGATATGGATGGCTATGAGGTATGTAAACAAATTAAGACCAATGAAAATACTTCAATTATTCCCGTTATATTTGTTTCAGCACGTTCAACGGACGAGGAAAGACTTATCGGCTTTGAAGCTGGTGGCGATGATTATATTTCGAAGCCGTTTAACGCAAAAGAACTAAAAATAAAACTGAGTCTGACCCTATCTAATCAAGAAAAAAACCGAGAATTGGAAAAACACTCAAAAATGGCCATGAATACGGCCATGTCGGCAATGACCACTTCCGGCGAACTTGGCATCATCATTCAATTCATCGAAAACTCCAGCAACACCACATCACAACAAGAGTTAGCACAAACGGTCATCGATACCTGCCAAGAATATGGACTCAATGTTGTGGTACAAATTCGTGATAATGAAACAGAACACAACATTTCAGGCTCGAACTATGTTGCTAAACTAGAAGAAAAGTTATTCTCTCAGTTAAAAGACAGCGGTAGAATTCTTGAATTTAATCAAAGATGTATCATTAATTACCCAGCGATGTCACTTTTTGTAAAAAATATGCCTATTGATAATCTGGATTTAACCGGGCGATTGAAAGACCACCTATGTGTGATTATTCAAGCGGCAAACAATAGGGTTGCACAAATTATCATTATGAAAGAGCATCAAAAACGACAGGATCAACGCGCTGAAAACTTGACACAAATGACGTTAGAGTTACAAAATCTTAGTACTATTTTTGAAAATTACTATGTGCAAAGCAATCAGATATGCGTTGAGCAAATGTTACTTATAGGTAAGCACCTTATAAACCGC
>JAWSUX010000513.1:0-820 GCA_033852215.1 Colwellia sp.
TGGGTTGGTTCGGCGCTTACGTAGCTGATATCAACATTGTCTGAAATAAGGGAATCAATCCCATCTTGCTCGACAACACCACCACTTAACCATACAGGATACTTGCCTGTATTAATGAATGGTTCCATTTCTTCGAAGCCTTCTTTGGTAAGTACGAATATGAGCATAAGGAGTTTAACGCTCTAATCACGCGTCGTGTGGATTAGCTTGTTAGAATTTCATTTGGACAGTTAGTGATAAGTTATTAACTTTATGCTCTATATCACTCTGAAATGAAAAATCATTCGCTGATTCAGACGAGTCCCACTTCATAGCTAAAGAAGAATATTCTAACCCTATACTTACCCTATTATTAATAATATATTCAAAGCCAGTGCCGTAGTATATATCTATACCATCTTCACTAACTTCAATGACCTCATCAGGAATAGATGAATCGGTTGAGTTAACATCAAAATTCCATTTGGCTATGCCGACACTAACGTTTAGAGATATAAATTCTGTTATAGGCCATATAGCTTTAATGCCTAAATTATTTGAGTTTGTATCTATTTTGTCATTTATTGAATCATCAAAGTCATCTATGTAAGCGTAAGTAACTTTACCGTACTCATAATGGCCAAGTTCAACAGAAAAATATTCATGGAATCGATAACCCCCTCTTATTGAATAGGAGGTGCTATCACCAGAGAACTTAAATTTTTCGTTGAATTCTTCTCCGAAAAATGTGCTAGAAGAAGAGCTTTTTGACTGGTTATCTGTAGTCCCTAGTGAAACTCCGCCATAAAAACCAGTATCTGCAATGTAAGCGTTCATTCCC
>JAWSUX010000514.1:0-2349 GCA_033852215.1 Colwellia sp.
TACGCCTCAAAACATAACGCCCCAATAATGGGCAAATATTAGTTGGTTAAAATAAGCGACGCAGGAGCAAAAACCAACTGTTATTTGTCCTGATTAATTGGCTTGTTATGTGCCTGAACTAACACCTCAATAACTTTTATTTAGTAAATCCAAATCACAATTGATTGCATAAATATCAGAACCCCCAAGGTAATTATTATTAATGTCATATTTTTCAACATCAAACGAAGACACCTCACCCTCTGAAACCCGAAACCAAAACTTATATTTAAATTTTATTTTATCTGGCTGTATCATGGTTTGAATTTTCACCCACTCTTGAATACCATCACCTCGTCCTTTTACTCTGCGGGAGTAAATACTGCGAAAATCTTTTATACAACTCCAGAAATCCCCCAACACACCTGCTTTATCATAATTTTCAGAGTCAGTTTTGGATTGGACTAATACATAACGCGTATCATGCGATAATTTATTTATGACTTCATCGAACAGTCTATCGGGCAGATTAAAAATGTACGCTAAAATCATGATTATAATCAACGGACTACCCACAACATATAGGTTAGGGACTTCAATTGAAAAGAACTGATTTATCCTTATTTTCATAGTGTTAATCTATCCCAACCCTTTTGAAGAGTAAAAACTAAAGGCACATAACGCCCCAATAATGGGCAAATTACAGTTGGTTAAAATAAGCGACGCAGGAGCAAAAACCAACTGTTATTTGTCCTGATTAATTGGCTTGTTATGGTTTGCTAATAAATTGATCGTGGCACTCTGTGCAAACCCAATTATCATTGTCGTGGTTGTGATAACCCACCCCATGCTCGGCGTGTTCGCTCTTATGGAGGCTCCACCAACAAATTTGACAATGGTCATGCTCCCAACCTTCAGCATCGGAAGACCAAGCTTCCTTAACCCAAACCTTAGTTTTAGCCCATTGGACTGGTTCAGCAATATGATCTTGCTGCCATTCGTCACCATGAATTATCACCAAATGTTGCTTCATACTCTAAGAACCATAACGCCGTTTTAAGCGGCGAGTAATTGTTTGCTAAAATGTGAAGCGAAGCGGAACCGAGCAAACTGTTACGAGTCCGACTTGAAAACCCTTGTTATACGGTTGAACACTGCTCAAACTCTTTTTCCCAAAATTTAACAGCGTGTGATAAATAGTCCAACGATTGCCCTAATTCATTACCTGATGAATCATATATTGCCATTTTTAGCTCTATGTTTTCATGATTTTGAAAATAAAATTCAACAGCATTAGTCGTTTTATGGAAAATGATTTGTCTGACAGTTCCATGTGGTGCTGTATATGAAAAACCACCTAAACTAGGAAACTTACCAGATCGACTTTTGTTAAGAGAACCATGTTTTAATCGATTAGCTATATCAGCGCAAATTGAAAGCTTTTGATCATTGTTAACTAAATCTTCAATGTATTGCCCATTACCTTTTTGCTGTTTGGCAATACTTTTAAGGTAATCTTTAAAGCTCCACAACCAAATAAAAACATTCGCTATTTCATCTTCCATTTCTTCTTTGGATTTTAATCCATTAACTATATAAGTTGTCTCAATTCCGTTAGGAAAAACATAAGACCAAGTTGAACCATCACCTTTTATCTCTTGTGATTTTTTAGAAAGCCTAGTGATTCTTTCTATAATTTTTGATGCTTCAGCCAGATTCATAGGTAACCGTATAACGCCCTGCTAAGGGGCTGATAATAGTTGGCTAAAATGTGCGAGGAACGAAGCGCAGCCAACTGTTAGCAGTCCGTTTTAAGCAGCTTGTTATGCGAATACTACCTGCCAACAGACCAAGCGCCACTTTCTCTATTTTTATATAATTTTGAGTGTTCTCGAGGATAACACTCACCAGTTAATTGCCAGAAGTCGCCATAGGCACGGCTATGTACTATATAAGTAATTACCTCCGAATCAGTAGCAAAGATAATAACATTGTGTCCATCAGAAGCTAAAACATCAGTATGTTGATTCACATCCCAAGAAAAACCAAGAGCTTCTGAAGATTGAGAGTTATACGGTCCAAGAAAACATACTTTACTCCATCTGTCACCTTGAAGAGTTGCAAAGTCAATATATCTGTAATTGTTATCCTTAAAAGTATCACCAAGCTCAATGCTAGCTTCACTTCTAACATAAGAAGAACCTTCGCAACCAACTAGTAATAATATAACCAAAAATCTCAGCATACTTGATTCGCATAACGCCGCAATAAGCGGAAAATTACTATTGGCTATAATGTTTGAGGCACGAAAAACAGCCAACTGTAAAATTTCCGTTTGATTAACTTGTTAGTTGGCGGCAGCCTAGTTAT
>JAWSUX010000515.1:0-868 GCA_033852215.1 Colwellia sp.
ACCTTAAGTGAACGGCATTACCCCATTGTATCTATTTATTATCGTTTCTGGGGATTCATTAAACAACAAAAACAAACCACTTTGTGACAACAGTTGCCCTTTGTATCGGTAAAGCGTCAATAACTAATTAAACATTACCTTTAAAACAAAATTTTTTAGTGAGCTATCACAACGCAAGCACCTACAAACTCAGCTACCAACAACACACGCTGACATTAGACTTTTTGCCATATACCCAAACACAGCATAATTTGTTAGAATAGCGCCAAATTAAAGGAGAGCACTTTTATGCCAAATTATGTTGTCGGTCACAAAATCCCTGATTCAGACTCAATCTGTTCAGCCATCGCATTATCGTATTTAAAAACCACTTTAGGTGAAGAAACAGTTCCTGCACGTTTAGGTGAACTAACCCCTGAAACCTTATTCATATTAGATAAATTTGGTTTTGAACAGCCAATGCTTAAAACCAGTTATGCTGGTGATGGTGTTTATATTGTTGATCACAGCGATATTGAACTAGCACCCGATGATATTGATGAAGCCACTATTTTAGGTATTATTGATCACCATAAACTAGGTGATTTAACAACAACGACGCCACTTGAAATCTGGGTTCGTCCTGTAGGTTGTACTAATACCATTATTAAAATGATGTATGATTTTCATAATGTTGAAATTCCTAAAAATATCGCCGGCGCTATGCTGTGTGCTATTTTAAGTGATACTGTTATTTTTAAATCTCCTACTTGTACAACTGCTGATATTAAGTGTGTTGAAGCGTTAGCTGAAATTGCGGGTATTGAAAACTTCAAAGAACTTGGCATGGATATGTTCAAGGTAAAATCTGCTGTTGAAGGCACGCCAG
>JAWSUX010000516.1:0-8813 GCA_033852215.1 Colwellia sp.
AATGGATCTTTTTTGATTGCTGGTATTATCGACTAAATGATGAAGTTAAACCCGTTTGCCCTAATTGATCACAGGTATAGAAACAACCCAACAACCTACAATCAATAAAAACACGGGCGTTATGTATTAAAACTTTTGGTTAATATTATCTTGCCGATTAAAAGTGAAACAGTATAGGTTATATGACTAATGAAATTGCTAGTATGATTATCTGTAGCGGTACTCAAACTTTGACAAACTCGCCAATTTATAGTCGCCAGAGCCTAATATCAGCGCATTAACGGGTGATGCTACAGGGGTTAAAAATTCGGTTGAGGCGGCAATAGCAACTATAATAACCACTGGGGCAGCTGAAATTGACATGATTTCAGCCAAACCGGTCGCTATGGGGGCAATAAGTACAGCGGTTGCGGTATTTGAAATAAATTGACTAAAAATGGTGCTAATAATAAACAACGTTGCCATAATCATCAGCGGCTCTGCGTCTCCTAAAAGCCCGGCTAGTTGATGAACTATCAAGGCCATGGCGCCTGTTTTTTCCATTGCCGTAGCCATAGCCATAGCCATAGGTAACATACCAGCTATAAGACTAAGCTTTGCCAACTGATCGATTTATAGGCTTGTTCCATGTTAATACAGCCCCTGACACCAAATAATAGCGCGGTTAGCAGTATGGTAGTTTCAGTTGGTAGCCATTTAAAGGTCAGGCTTGCTAGCATGGTAAGTAAAATGCACACTGCGATTGGCGTCTTACTGGTCATTGGTACTGTCTGGCTTCTCGATTTTGATGCAACGAGTCGTTTAGAGTCAAAATACGTTACGGTATCTCTAGTTTGGCAATTAGGGGAATAAGGATACTTACTAGTCTCACCCATAATATAGTTTTTTATTTTTAGTGCTGGATGTTTGCACTATTTGGGAGGGAATTTTCGCGCATACAGCTCGATCTTAAGGTAAAAGCAAAGGTTTATACATGTTAATTATAAAAATAATATTAATAAGCGTATTGGCCTTACTTTCTGGTTGTGCTCAGCTGCCAGATAATTCTAATAATGATGTGAGTTATGCGTACACTAATACTGAAAATACTACGCTTGGTAAACATGCACAAGTTAATTTATCTGATAAAAAACACATGTCGAGTATGTACTGGATAGACGACGGTGTTGATGCCTTTGTTACTAGGGTTGCTTTATTGAAAGTAGCAGAAAAATCAATTGATGTGCAGTATTTTATTTGGCATGCAGATTTAATCGGTAAATTACTCTTTCACGGAATGTTAGCTGCGGCTGATAAAGGTGTACGAGTACGTATATTACTTGATGATATACCTATTGATGAAGCAACTGAAACAATATTGTATGCCTTAGATCAACATAAAAATATTGAAGTTCGTTTATTTAATCCATTTGCCAATAGAGGTTTTCGTTTTGCCGACTATATTTTTAGCCCAAAACGTATCAATCGACGTATGCATAATAAATCTTTTACTGTAGACGGTGAGTTTACGGTTGTAGGCGGAAGAAACATTGGTGATGAATATTTTTCGGCACATGAAGAGAGTAATTTTGAAGACATTGATATTATGGCGACCGGTTTAGTTGTTAAAGAAATAGAAAGCCAATTTGATCGCTATTGGAATAGTCAGCTTGTTTATCCAGTCAGTGTTTTTAGCCATAATAAGGCGACACAAGAAAGTTTGCGCTTGGTTAAACAAGAGTTAACTGCGTTTGCTGAGTTGAAAAAAGACTCAATGTATCATCTAGATATACAAGATTCACAAATGTATAAAAGTTTAAAGCAGGGAACTCTTTCTAAAGAACAACATTCTTTGCTTTTTAATGGCAATGTCAAGGTTGTATACGATGCCCCTGAAAAAGGTTTAGGTAAGTCAGATCGAGAAGTTTCCTTTTTAAAAGACCAAGTAAAAGCAAGTATAAAAAGTGGTAATAAAAATATATCGCTTGAAATTATTTCACCCTATTTCGTTCCAGGAGATGCAGGAGTGAAATTATTAGCCGATTTAGTTGAAAAAGGCATTACAGTTCGCATTCTGACTAATTCATTATCATCCACTGACGGAGTGATGGCTCAATCAGGTTATTCTAGGCGTCGGTATGACTTGCTTGAAAGTGGCGTAGAAATGTATGAAATGAAAACTGAGTTTAAAACCAAAGCCAGTAAGTCATTAAAAAGAGCAAATAAAGCCAAAAGTGCTTTACATGGAAAAATATATATTTTTGACCGAAAACAAATTTTTATTGGTTCATTTAATTTAGACCAGCGCTCAGCCCAAATAAATTCTGAAGTGGGGGTGATTTACGATGTTCCTGAAATGGCCGAGTTTATTGCAACTGAATTGTTTGATAAATGGATAAATGACTCTACATATCAGGTTAAGATAGCAGATAAAGATATTGACAAAAATGGCGTTAAAATAGACAAGGGCGATATTTACTGGTTTGAACTAAAGAATAATGAAAATATTTATTATGATACCGAACCTGAAACAGGATTCTGGCGAAGGTTTTCACAAGGTTTCTTTTCTATATTACCCATTGAATCTCAGTTATAAACCATTGTTTATTACTCACTACTTGGTATGGCATGAGCACTACTAGGAGCTTCCACATTGAAAGTAGTTAAAATTATAGTTTTTATAGTCGCTACTGTTTCTACTAATGCCTTTTGTTCCACAGAAGATGAAATTAGTTACCTATTAAATTTTGTATCGACAACAAATTGTACATATGAACGCAATGGCAATATGTACAATGGTTTGGCGGCAGCAGCCCATATTAAAAAGAAATATAATTATTATGTTGACGATATTAAAACAGCGGAAGATTTTATCAAGCTGTCCGCGACAGAAAGTATAATGTCAGGTGAATATTATAAAATCTATTGTCAAAATGAAGCCGCTATAAAAAGCCAGGATTGGCTTTTGAAAGAGCTAGCAGCCTATAGGAAAAAGAATGGCTAATTTATTAGTTTCGAATTAAATCCCCAACAATAAGTTACTTTTACTTATTGTTATTGTTATTGTTATTGTTATTGTTATTGTCAATAATTGCTAAACGTTGGAGTCGTTTGAATATGGTTAAATATACAAAGATAGCGGTAGGAGTTGGAATAGCGACATTTTTAGTTGCTTGTTCAGAGTCCACTGTAGAATACTCACCCATAGTAAGGCCTGCTAAGTTGCTAGAGGTTAACTTAAACAGCGTCACTAGAGATTATCTTCCAGGAGAAGTCACTGCAAGCAGAAAGGCCGTACTTGGCTTTAGAGTACCCGGTGAAATTTCAGTATTACATATCAAGTCTGGCCAAAAAGTGACTAAAGGTACTTTGCTTGCTGAATTAGAGCCTACAGAGTTTGAAATTGCTTTGAAGTCTGCATCTGCCTACTATGACCTAGATGAAGTTAATTTTAAACGCGCACAGGTAATGATTAAAGATCATTTAATTTCTCAAGCCAGTTATGATGAAAGTGAAGCTGCATTTAAAAGCGCTTATGCTGAGCTTAAAAAGGCGGAAAACAATTTATCGTACACCAAACTTTATGCACCCTATGATGGTGTTATTGCTGCGACTTATTTGTATGATTTTGAATATGCTCAAACCCAACAGCCTGTCATCTCATTTTTAGCCAAAGAGAATATTGATATAGAAATAGCAGCTCCTGAAAAATTATTACCGGAACTTAAAAAAATGTATAACGGTGAAATTAAATCCAATGTATTGGTCCGTTTTCCGGTAGACCAATCGAAATCATACCCCGCAAAATTTAAAGATATTAGTCCCGTGGCTGATCAAGCAACGGGCAGCTACAAAGTTAGGTTGACCATGCCACAATTACATGATGTAAACCTGTTTCCTGGTATGGCAGCCAATGTTGAAATAACCTTATCAAACCAAAATCTAAATGATAAAACCATTATACCTAATAGTGCACAAATGATTGAAAATGACAAAACATTTGTCTGGCGATTAAATAAGAATTTTCAAGTAGAAAAACAGCAAGTAAGCCTCGATGAAAGTGGAAAATTAATAAGTGGCTTAAATGATGGCGATATTATAGTTTTAGCCGGTGTAACCGATTTGAAACAAGGCCAGCAGGTCAAAAAATGGCATAAAGAGCGAGGGTTATAAGATGAGAGATATTTATTTAAAATTGCTCCCAATATGCTTAATTACATGGGGGATTTCTGGCTGTGAAAAAATCGAAATTCCAAAACCTTTAGCTCCCATCGTAGAAACCTATGTGATTCCGAAAAATAATAATGAAAACTTACAACATTTCCCCGCGCTGATTAAAGCGAGTGACTACACATCTTTAAGCTTTAGGGTGAGTGGTGAAATAGTTTCAGTTCTTGTTACTAGTGGTTCAAAGGTTAAAAAAGGTGAAAAAATAGCTACTTTAGATGACTCTGATTTTATTCTAGATGTCGACAATAAACGCGTTAAGACTGAGTTTTCCAAGGTATCCATGGAAAGGGCAAAAAAAATGGTTGCCTTAAACAATATGGCGCAGAGTACGTTGGATCAGTTAGAGGCTGAATATCGTATTGCGTTAACAAGTTACCAATTGGCTCAAACTAAATTAAATTATACTACGCTTTATGCACCATTTGATGGAATCATAGCGTCAATACCAACAGAAAGTTTTCAAAATATTCAAACGGGTGAACAATTTACCACCATGCAACGAACAGATAAGCTTCAAGTAAACATTGAACTGCCTGATGTTATATTGGCCCAAGCTAGTGCTAAAGCAACGGCAGAAAGGGCATCAAAAAGGTTGTTTAAGGTAACTTTAGATGCATATCCTGATCATACCTTTACAGCTTATTATCAAGAACACACTTTAGAACAAAATAATGATTCAAAGTCCTACCAATTAATCTTAGAAATCAAACAAGAAGAAGACAAAACAATATTACCTGGAATGCCGGGTAGTGTCAGTCTTGATTTATCTATATTTCAGCCGAAATTAAAGGTAAACAAGGTGCCCTTAGCGGCACTCGTCTCTATGGATGATAAAGATATTTCTAAACCACAGAAAATAGTGTGGCGTATGACTGAAGAACAAACAGTCGAACCAGTAGAAGTACTTATTGGTCAGTTTACTGAAAATAGTTTAGTCGAAGTTACAGGCGATCTTAAACCTGGAGATACCATAGCAGTTTCAGGATTATTGTATCTAAAAGAAAATACGCAAGTTATCTTGGCAGACTCTAAGGAGATCAAATAGTGAATATTGCAGAATATTTCATAAAAAATAAAG
Source organism: Colwellia sp. (assembly GCA_033852215.1). Lineage (GTDB taxonomy): Bacteria > Pseudomonadota > Gammaproteobacteria > Enterobacterales > Alteromonadaceae > Colwellia. The sequence goes on from JAWSUX010000516.1 coordinate 5,288, forward strand.
TAATAAGTTGGATGTTCACTTTAATCTTACTTATTGGAGGCACGTTTTCATACTTCCAACTAGGGCAACTTGAGGATCCTGCGTTTACCATCAAAGATGCTTTGGTTATTACCTCATATCCTGGCGCAACACCTCTTCAGGTTGAAGAAGAAGTTTCTTATGTGTTAGAAAAGCAAATTCTAACCTTGCCGTATATTGATGAAGTATTGTCGATCAATAGTCGAGGGTTATCGCAAATAACCGTCACCATGAAAAACATATATGGTGCAGACGAATTACCGCAAATTTGGGATGAACTTAGACGAAAAGTTAATGATATTACTAATCAATTGCCTCCTGGTGTGGGCAAACCTAAGGTCATTGATGATTTTGGTGATGTATACGGCATTATGTGGGCCATTACTGGTGATGGCTTTAATTATGATGAGATAAGTGATTATGTGGATTTTCTTAAACGAGATATCGAACTTATTGACGGAGTTTCTAAGGTAGTTGTTGCAGGGGATCAGCAAGAGGTAGTTTATATTGAACTCTCGCCCAATAAATTAGCGACTCTGGGCATTTCACCTAGCACTATTTATAATCTATTAGCCTCGCAAAATACGGTGCAATTATCTGGTGCTATTCTTAAAGGCTCTGAATACATTTATGTTCATCCTACAGGTGAGTTTACTTCAGTAAAACAATTAGAAAATTTATTAATTACCAAGCAAGGCAGTCAAAAACTCATTTACCTAAAAGATGTTGCGACGGTTTCTAAAGGTTATAAAGAAGTACCTAGCAACTTAATTCATTTTGATAGTAAACAAGCTATTAATGTTGCCGTTTCGTTTGCTGCTGGTGTTAATGTAGTTAAAGTGGGTCAAGCAATTGATAAACGCCTTCAAGAATTAGAGAGCAATCGTCCGGTAGGTATTAATATCGGTGTCATTTATGACCAACCCAAAGAAGTAGATAAATCTGTTGCTGCCTTTGTACTCAATTTAGCTGAAGCAATTGCCATTGTTGTTGTGGTTTTGCTGGTATTTATGGGTGTGAAAACTGGGCTTTTAATTGGTTTTATTCTCTTACTCACCGTGCTTGGTACCTTTCTTTTTATGAAGTGGTTTGCAATAGACTTGCAACGGATTTCTTTAGGTGCATTGATCATTGCGCTGGGGATGTTGGTTGATAATGCGATTGTTGTTGTTGAGGGAATATTAATAGGACAAACGAAAGGGCAATCGAAACTCAAAGCCGCAAAGGCTATTGTATCCCAAACTATTTGGCCATTGTTAGCTGCAACTGTTATAGCAATAACCGCATTTGCGCCTATTGGTTTGTCACCTGATGCAACTGGTGAGTTTGCCGGTACCTTGTTCTGGGTTTTATTAATTTCTTTATTCCTTAGCTGGGTTACTGCGATTACATTGACACCTTTCTTCGCAAATTTAATGTTTAAAGAAACACAAGAGTCATCAGGGGATACTGAACTAGTTGACCCATACCAAGGTGCATTTTTTACTTTTTACAAGTCTTTACTCAACATTTGTTTACGATTTAAGAAATTAACACTTTTAGCGGTAATCGCTTTATTTATTTCTTCAATATTTGGTTACGGACTTGTTAAACAGGCATTTTTCCCGCCGTCGACAACGCCGATTTTTCTTATTGATGTTTGGATGCCTGAGGGTACAGATATACGTGAAACAGCTAAAATATCTTCACAAATGGAAGAAGAAATTTTGGCATATGATGTTGTTGAACATGTCACTGCGACAGTAGGGCAAGGCGCTCAACGATTTATGCTGACTTACAATGCAGAAAGAAGTTATGCAGGTTACGCACAGCTTTTGGTTCGTGTGGATGAGTTTGAAAGCGTAATTCCATCGATGACCAAGGCACAAGTATATATTTCCGAAAATTATCCACAAGTGATAACAAAATTCAAGCGCCTAGAAATAGGGCCTTCTCCTGCGGCAAAAGTTGAAGCTAAATTTACAGGTCCTGATGCTAATGTCTTAAGGAGTTTAGCATCACAAACCATGGATGTTTTTCAACAAGCAGGTGGTAGTGTAAATGTTCGGCATGACTGGCGCGAGCGTACAAAAGTGCTACAACCCCAGTTCAATGAAACACAAGCACGCCGCTTAGGTATTACCAAGAAAGATGTTGATGATGTATTACAGATGAACCTATCTGGCTTGAATATTGGTTTATATCGCGAAGGTACCTCGATGTTACCGATAATCGCTCGATTAACGGAAAGTGAGCGTGAAACTGCCTTGCATAGTTTACGCATCTGGTCTCCTTTATATGAGCAACTTGTGCCACTACAACAAGTGTTAGATACCTCTAAAATAGTTTGGGAAGATCCTATCATCCAAAGGGGCGATCGAAAAAGGGTTATTACCGTGTTGATGGATCCCGACTTTAAAACTGACGAAACCGCTACTTCGTTGAGAAATAGAATATTAAGTCAAGTTGAAGCTATTGAATTACCAGCAGGGTATATATTAACTTGGGGAGGGGAGTATGAATCTGCAGATAAAGCAAAAACTGCAATTGTTTCATCCTTACCAATGGGTTATTTGATCATGTTTTTAATCACTGTATTTTTATTTAATGCAGTAAAAAAACCTTTGGTTATTTGGGCCTGTGTTCCTCTTGCATTAATTGGTATCGTTGCCGGTTTATTGATTTTAGATAAGCCATTTGGTTTTATGGCGTTACTTGGTATGTTAAGTCTCTCAGGCATGTTACTAAAAAATGGCATTGTACTGTTAGATCAAATCAACATTGAAATAGAACAAGGTCTTGAGCCCTATAATGCTGTATTTGTTTCAGCCGTGAGCCGTGTTAGACCAGTTTGTATGGCCGCTGTAACAACAATTCTTGGCATGCTACCACTGTTGTTTGATGCTTTCTTTGAGTCTATGGCTGCAGTTGTTATGTTTGGCTTAGGTGTTGCTACGATACTTACATTACTTGTAGTTCCTGTTCTATATTGCATGTTCCATGGCATTGAATATCGAGAGTTGGACTTATTAGATAAATAAAAGTAGAAGTTTGAAATTATAAAGGCTGATACATCGCGTACCAGCCTTTATTGTTCACTTGTCTGATGTGACTTATACCTAATATTTCTAGTCAAATGCTCTTAATATTGCTTAACTTTCATTAGACTCAGTTATAGAGCTATCTTTATTTCTTTCTGCTCTAAATAACCTCTCCGCCAAATTAAGTAAATCACTAGTTTCTGGTTTTGGCTGATAACTGAAGATTAATACTTTTAACCCCTTACCTTGATGTGCCTCTTTAAATACTTCAGGGTTAACAATTTTTTGCTCAAAATGACAATCAGGACACTCACGTGCCACTTCGGCTTTTAAAAATTCCTCATCTAAATCAGGAGAGTTCAAACATAACATTAACTTAGCACCAGCATTCATCCATTGCGGAATACGGCGAATAATTTTGGCATAATCACGTTCAATATTGACACTACCTTTTTGAAAAGAAGGCGGATCACAAATCAGGATATCAT
>JAWSUX010000517.1:0-1737 GCA_033852215.1 Colwellia sp.
AGCCTTGTTGTGAAATACCATCTTCAACGCCAACAAGTAACGCTAATAAGGCCAAATCAAAAGCAAGTGCAAACAAAAACCAAGGGATCAAAGCAAAACCTGCGGATTTAGATTTTTCACTTACGGCAAGACTAATAAGGTAAGAAATAGCAGTAAAGCTCAAACCTAATAATATGGCACTAAAAATAAAGAGGCCAAAACTGCTCACTATTTCATTATTGCCTGTTTTAACATAGAGTAATACCGCAGAAGCGCCAAAGCCTAATAACGTTGCTAGCGCAATAATACTGCCTTGCCCAAGAAATTTACCCAGTAATAATTGGCTTTTACTTAAGGGGTAAGTGAGTAGTAATAACAAGGTGCCACTTTCTTGTTCGCCGACAAAGCTATCGTAACTGAGTAACAAGGCAATTAACGGAATAAGAAATACCGCTAAGCTGGCTAAACTCGCTACGGTAGTAGAAAGTGAAGCAATACCTACTGCCCCTGAAGCTGCTGCGCCAAAATAAGTTAAACCAATAGACAGTAGTGCGAAAATTAGGGTGATGGAAATTAACCAACGGTTTCTTAAACCATCATGAAACTCTTTATTGGCTACGGTTAATATTTGTCTCATTAGCCTTTATCTCCATTCTCATTGGCTGAAAGCTCATGTTTATTATCATGTAAAAAAAGAAAGTGTTGATAAACCTGTTCTAAATTCGCTGTTTCGACATGTAAGTCATCTAGACCTTCGTGACTGAGCAGTTGTTTTAATACCATCAGCTTTTCGTGCTCTGGTACCAATAAAGTGCTCGCACAATTGCTCGTTAAAAAACGCTTTAAATTACTGTCTTGTGCGACAGTACCATTCAGTCCCGATGGCTTAATAGTGACAGGCAATGAGGCTTGTTGGCGTAATTCACTTAAGGTACCCATTGCCAGCAGTTGCCCTGTTGATAAAATCATTGCGCGGTCAATGTGCTGTTCAACGCCAGGTAAAACATGTGAGCATAAAATCACACTCGAGCCGTTTGATTTTAACTGATCTACTGTTTTATAAAAATCACCGGTGGCGATGGGATCTAAGCCAACGGTGGGCTCATCAAGCAGTAATAATTTTGGCTCACCAATAAAAGCCTGCGCTAAACCTAAGCGTTGGCGCATCCCTTTTGAATAAGTTTTTACCTGCCTTTTCATCGCATGGGTAATACCGACTTGTTCGAGTAAATCTATCGCTTGTTTTTTAGCGCTCCCCTTAGTAAAACCTTTCAGTTTTGCAAAATAGGTCAGTACTTCTAATCCGCTAAGTTGTTCGTAAAAGCTGACATTTTCAGGCAAGTAACCGACTTGGCTGCGACAATGCCAGGCTTCTTTAGAGTCAGGTGCCACACCCATCACTTCGACTTTGCCATGACTTGGTGAAATCACGCCCAAAATAAGCTTCATCATGGTGGTTTTACCTGCACCATTATGGCCAAATAAACCCAACACCTCACCTTCATGCAAACTCATTGTCATAGAGCGTAAAACGTCTAATGAGCCATAATTTTTACTGGCCTCGATTAGCGAGATTAACGGCGTATTCATAGTGTTTCTTCCTTTAAAGTCTCTGACGTTGGCGTATTATGTTGTGATGTCATTTGTGCCTTGGTAACTTGTCCATCGCTAATTTCTTCTGATAAGTGGTGTGTCATTAGCGGGTAGCTATCTTTCACGCCAGGTGGTTTAAGTATAGGGAATTGTCTTTGTACCCAA
>JAWSUX010000084.1:0-11747 GCA_033852215.1 Colwellia sp.
GCGCTGTGGAGTTAAATCCAGAGCAACACAAAGAGGCTGCTTAACAATTTAGGCTACAACTGTCTTGAAAAACACCGTTATACCAAATGGTTATATAATTCATTACGTCCTGCTGTGCTTCATAACGTGTTTCATAATTTTTCCAGTGAACACGTTCTTGCTTTAGGCTACCAAAAAAACTTTCTGCTACGGCATTATCCCAGCAACAGCCTTTTTTACTCATACTGCCAATAAATCCATTCTTTTGAAGTAAGCTTCTGTACTGATGACTTGCGTATTGAACACTTTGGTCTGAATGAACAATTAACCCTACATCGGGTTGTCGTTGCCAAATGGCCATTATTAATGCGTCACAGACAAGTTGATCTTTCATTCTTGAACCCCTGCTCCAGCCTACAACTTTACGAGAGTATAGGTCGATAACAACCGCCAAATAAAGCCAACCTTCTGCTATCCAAATATAAGTAATGTCATCGACAAATACTTCATTGGGCTGCTCTGTGGTAAAGTTTTGTTCAAGCTCATTTTTATAGATTGGCTTATTGTGATCACTATTGGTTGTTACTTTATATTTCTTTTTATACTGTACCCAAACATTCGCCTCTTTCATTAATTTAGCTACTTTCCATCGACTTACGGGGAAAACCAATGCATTAAGTACCGCTTTAATACGTCTTTCGCCATAGGTATTATCACTAAATCGGGCAATATCTTTCACTAACTCAAGCATTTCTTGGTGCGTTGAATCACCTGGCTTATCTACTTTTCGTTTTTGATAACTGTAATCGTTATTGCTTTTCACACCCAATACACGGCACATTAGCACCACAGGACAGATCTTCTTATGTTGGGTAATAAACGAATATTTTACTTCGTTTATTTTGCAAAGAAGACCGTTGCTTTTTTTAATATTTCACGCTCCATTTCTAGACGCTTTACTTGGGTTTTTAATTTACGTATTTCTTCTTGATCTGGCGTTAACTTACCGTTGCCCCGAAAGGCTTGACCATCTTCACTTTCGTCTTCTTTTATCCAGCGCCCGAGTAATTGAGGGTTAATCTCTAAATTTTTTCTTGCTTCAGCAATATTAAGATTTTGGTCTCTGACTAAAGAGATGGCATCAAGTTTAAACTCTTTGGTGTATTTTTTACGTTTTGTATTTTATTCTCCAGTTAAGCTTATTATGTCTTAACTGGGGTAGTCGAATCCACTAGATCACGTTACTCTAGCATGATAGTTGACTATGAAAACATATTTGATTTAACAAGTATTTGGGAGACATCTAAGTAAATATTACATAAAGCAATAGGTATAAATATCGCCCCCCCCCTCAACTTATTAATTATGAAAATAGAGTAGTGGTTAGAGAGTAAAATAAGCTGATTGGCAAGTAGCACAATTGGCCACTAGTAACTATCGTAAAGCGAAAACCCTGCTTTACGGTATAAAACGTACAGGTAACAATTACTATTTATTAGCCCCCCTTAAGGTGTATCTATCTTCCTACACCTCGAAAACGAGTATTTTTCATATTGTTACATTTGTATATATCGAATGTTTTACAATTCCCCCCGCCAGAAACAAAAAAACACCAATCATTACAATTGGCGTTTATCATAATCAATAATTAGAAACTAAATCAAGATTTTTTAATAACTTTTCGTGATGCTAAACCTATAATTCCTAAGGCAAAAACAGCAAGTGTAGATGGCTCTGGAATTTTAGCGCCATATATTCCTAAATCAACACCAACATCTGCCATTCCACAGCCAGCGCCACCTAAACCACCATTACATTGATGATTAGCAAATCCTATTGTAGACGAACCTGTCATATACCATCTGAACTCAATGTTATTTGTAGCAGCTAAACCTGATAGGTCTACTGAAAAATCAGTAACTAAACCATTGAAAAAACTTCCCGTTGATATATCTGAAGCAAAACCATCTAAACTAGATCTTAAAAAATAATTACCTGTACCACCTGTATTCTCAAGAGAAAAATTCATTTCATCAAGAGAAAAATTATTAGCGCTAGATAATGTTAAATTATAATATCTACCTAGATTTATTGTATTAGCCCAACCACCCGTATAAAAATGGTTAGTAAAACCTGTTAACCCAAAACCTACAGTACCTAGTGCACTAGCGGTATAATCGCTATCTATAAATGAATGCGGTAATGATGAGTTACCATTAGCATTATAATAATCATATTCGACTATCAAGTCTGCGTTGGCTATGTTAAGCAAACAACTAACTGACAATATCAAACCTGTCACTGTCGCTTTTAAAAATTTAAATTTCATTTGATATTCCTTTTAATCTCTATTCATTAAATTGGTAAATAATAACTAAAAATAGTAATTTATTATCTTTCAATACTGAGTAAATAAAAGCAAAAACTACGCCAAAAACAAAATACTAAATAATTTCAATTGAATGCGAGTATAGCCAAATTATAACCAAACAATACTGTAAAATAGCTTGACACAAAACACGAAATAACTGCTTGAAGTTATTACATGAGATTAACAAGCATAAACTTAACGATAGGACCTTACCGAAAACTATAGATAAATAAAGTCACACTGCGGCAAATTATTACTATTTATCACATAACACTTTAACAAACCGCTATATTTAACATTTACAACAGCCAACAACTTACTTGTAATCAGTTACACAATAAGTTTTCAGCCTAAATTTAAAGCCAATTTTCCAAAAGTTTTTTCGCTGCCTCTTTATTTTTGAAAGGCCGAGGACTTTCTACTATTTGTATCAAATAACTCGTAGCTGCTTTTCTTCTATTAAGCTTATCTAACGCGATAGCTAGGTGATATTTAACTGAATTATTTTCAGCATCTATTGCTAATGCTTTTCGCAAATTAGTTAATGCCGCTTCATAGTTGGCTAAATGAATCTGTACCCACGCTAACGTATCAAGTATGGTCACATTGTTGGGGCTTATTGAAATAGCACGCTGAGCAAAAACAGTCGCTTCATTAACTTTACCTTCATCCAACAAATTATTAGCGAGGTTATTCAGCAATGCTGGCGAGTTGGGATAGCTATCAAGCGCTTTTTCATACAGGTGAGTTGCCTTTTCATGTTCTTGCTGTAACTGATAAATATCCGCTAAAGCAATAACATATTTTAAATTTAACGGCTCTGACTTATCAAGTTGCGCTGTTAATAATTTATCGGCTTCATTTAACTTATTCAGCTTTTTATAGGTACGATATAACGCCAGAACATTTGTTGTTGATTGGTTGCTTGTTAGTGCATTTTTATAAAAAGGTAGTGCTTTTCGATACTTTCCTTGCCTATATAATAAATCACCTGTTAATAAATCAGCGATAGTGTCGGTTTTATCTTTTTTTCTTATAATATTAATTTGCGCTTTTGCCTGTTTCATTTCATTACTGGCCATTAATAATTTGGTCAATAAAATATGCGTTGCAACAATATCATCATTCCACACTAAGGCTTTTCTCAATGAGGTAATAGCACCATTAATGTCTTTAGCAGTAACTTGAGCATTTGCTAGAGCCGATAAGGCAAAACCTCTATTATCTGCTAGTGCCACATAGAGCTCAAATTGCTCAATAGCTTGTAAATATTTACGCTGAGTTAAGTAAACACCTCCCAACAGTTCATGTAATTTTGCTATTGATTTTTTTTGTAGCGCATTTTCCAATTTTGTTTGAATTTTGTCTAACTGCCCTGTTCTTCGGTACACTCGCTCTAAAGACATTAATGCAGCAATATTATTTATATCTTCAGCCAACACCTTTTCTAGCCAAAAAACACTATCGTCAAACTCCTTTAGCGATTGATGTAAAGAAGCTAGCGACTGCATAATAATAATGTTTTCTGGATACTTATTAAGTAGAATTTCTAATTCTTTTTTTGCCTTATCAGTATCTCCTTGAATAGCCGACAACTCAGCTAAAGCGACCTTAGGTGCAACATAATCCACAGATATAGATATTGCTTTATTAAAAGAAAATTTTGCATTCGACCACTGTTTAATTGCGACGAAATTATTACCATGTATTACATGAAAATAAGCATTGTTCGGTGCAATTTTTATTAACATTTGACTGCGAATACGCGCTTCTTCAAACTTACTTAGCTTATTAAAGCTGGTATTTAGCGCCAATAAAGCAGGAACCATATAAGGGAATGCTTGCTCTATTTTTAATAATAACGTTATCGCATTGTTATAATCTTTTTGAGCAATAAAACTTTCAGCAAACAGTAAGATCACCCCTGGGTTATTTGGATTTATTTTTAACGACTCATTCAAATAACGTTGCGCATCATCATGTAGGCCTAACCCGATAAAACTTCGCGCTAATAAGTTCAGGATGGCTTCATTTTTTGGGAAATCACGATTGGCTTTAATCAGTAAATTTTTGGCACGAGTAAAATGTTGTTGAGTAAGCTCCACTTCCCCTAACATGATGATACCGCGTTCATCATTTACACGTTTGAGGTACTGTTCAAGATAATTGCTCGCCTCAATCAAATTATTTTGTTTATATAATATATAACCTGCTAAATAGAGATATTGCGGATTATCTTTACTAATATCATCGGGTAGCGTATTTAAAGTTGCTAAAATATTAGCTAACGTTTCCTCAACTTGTCTAGACTTCCCTTGTTTAGCTGTCGCGATAACTTTTAAGTAATTAGTGTGAGGCTCTTTAGGAACTCGATCAAGAATATAATCAATATCGGCTTCAGCTGATCCAGCATCACCTTGTGATAGCAATACCTCAGCTTTCACCATACGTGCAGTTAAATAATCAGGATTGATTTCAATGGCTTTATCTAACTGTTTAATAGCTGCGTCGGCATCACCTGCTACAAGATATAATTTAGCTCGGATCAGCCGAGCATTATTGGGCACATCATACCCCTGTAAGGCTTTATCCGTATATTTTCCTGCTAGTTTGAATTCTTTACGATAAAGAAAAACTTGGGCCTTGCCTAAGTTAGCAAGGTTATAATGTGGCTTAACTTTAAGCGCATAATCAAAACTCTCTTCAGCAAAAACAAATTTGTTCAAACCAATGAACGCTTGGCCACGCAAATAGGCCATTTCAGGATCAAGTCCTGCGCCACTATTTCCTAGTGATGTTATTACCAATACTTTATTGAATTTTTGTTGAAACAAAAGCGCCTTCGCTTGCAGTGGTTTAATAACATTCAAGTCAGCGCCTAATTCATTGGCGTAATCTAATTCGACTTCAGCTGCTACACCGTTATCATGCGCCAATAGAAGTTTGGCATATAATATTCTCCCGGCTAAATGTTCTCGCTGCTTTTGGAAAGTATTTTTTAAATGGATCATCGTGGTGCGATAGTCTTGCTCTTCAAAACTGATCAACGCTTTTTCNNTTTACTTCGACTTGATTAACTACTTTATCTTCAGCTAATGCGCAGCCATGAAATGAAGTGACTATTAAAATGATTACCGAAATAATAATAGACATGGAAAAAGTAATAAATTGTGACTTAGAAAATTGCAGTACACCTGAGTTCATATATAAGCCTATAAGGAATTTAAAAAATATAGAGTTTATCTTTTCACAGCATATAAAAAAGCACCGCTTAATGCAGTGCTTTTTTACGTTAATATTATTTAGAGAGTAAACTTTTTTAAAAGTAACTCTTATTTGATTAAATCAATTTTAGTTTACGACGAGACAAAACTAAACCTACAATACCCAAACCGAAAATAGCCAAAGATGTTGGCTCTGGTATATCGGTTACTGTTACCAAACATTTATTAGCATCTGTTTCAGGGCAATTACTTACCGTAGTGGTAGGTGTATTATCACCAGCTAGTGGCGGTGATGCGTGAGAGCTAGGCAATAACATAGTAGTAATGCCATCAGTTAAAGACTTACCATCTTCAGAAACTTGTAATGCAGCCAAATTAAAAACATTTTTAGTAAACTTGAATTCATACCCAATATACATCAACCAATTTGGTTCGTAGTCTGCAGCTTCACTATCAATAGACTGATATGATTTACTCGTATCAAATGTGTCTCCAGCTCCTTTTCTAACATTTGCTATATTGTAGTCTAGAGAATTAACAATATTATCTTTTCCGCCAATGCTACCACCAAATATTTCGCTTGGGTCTCCTCCCCCTATTGAGCCATCACTTTTGATATAGGCACCATCATCTTTTTGACTGTAACCTGCAGACTCATACTCATTACCTTCTGCGTAATTTTTACATGCATCATCACCGCCTTTGCCCTTACCTTTCTTTTTCGGCTCAGGAGCTGCAGCGTTATTGACGCAAGACATTAAATCAATAGTGACTTCTATTTTATCGGAAATTATCCCACTGTCTGTGCTACTAAATGTTAGCGGCGTACCATCTTTTCCTAACGCATCGCTCGATATGATTTTCTCAAAACTTCTACCGCCTCCACCGTAACCTGCATTGGCGTTAGTACCAAAGGTAGAGTCAACAAAACCTTCAGACATTTTAAGGTACATATATTGTCCATCAACACCTTGACCAAATGCTAAATATCCTATTTCGTCGAATCCGTCATAATCGATAGCAAAGCCAATATCATAGGTTTCCCCACCACAGCCGAAACAACCATCAACAACAAAGTCGTCAGCGTTTGAGATAAATGCAGCCGTCAACAAAGACGTTGCAATACAGATTTTTTTTAAAAATGATAATGTTTTTTTCACGGGAAAGTCCTAAATATAATATAGGTTTATGCTTGTTTTATTGCAATTATCATACCTATTCCAAAAAAAACCTTAGTTTCAACAAGATAAACTATAACACAATATTTACCTCATCATCCCACCTATAAACTGTAAAAAAAACTGACAGTTCTCAAGTCTATTTGGTACTTTTTTATAAGCTACTTTGTGGTATCAGGAAAATTTATGATGAACTATTCAGGCTCAATTGGAGAACGAATAAATCGAAATCTATCTCGTTTTATTACCTTAGAATGCTAAATAGACTCAATGTATTTACCCTCGAACTTAGAAAAATAGTTATTCTGTAGTTTTAGCAAGATTTTGGGGCTAGAAAGACAAAAGCACCAAACTTAACGTATGGTGCTTTTGTGAGTGGAGTATTAAATAGGTATATTAAGATTCTTTCTTAACTTGGCGAGATGCTAAGCCCATTAAACCTAATACAAAAATTGCAAGTGTTGTTGGCTCTGGTACTTGTTCCATCGACTCTACAGAGTAATTGGGATTTATAACATAACCAAGATCTGCAAACACATTTATCGTAGCTAAGCTAATAGTAGCATTTGGGTCTAACCAACCAGTCATTAACTCAGTGAATCCGCCGCCATCTGGCTCATCCCAATGACCACCTGCAGTACCTGGACCTCCACCCTGCTCTACTGGAACGGAAGTAGCCTCTGGATTCTCTAGCTGGTATGCTTCTAATCCATATTGCCCGACATAATTACCAGAATCATCTAATAAATCATTCGTTGTATCCCCCCACAAAGTACCAAACCCCATGACGTGTGCCATTTCATGTAAGATAACATTAAATAAAGTTCCAGCTCCTTCCATAAAAGCTATATCAGCGCTATCAAACTGCATAATGCCTTCTGTGGCATAAACATATGTAGGAAGAAACAAACCATAAGTAGGCCCGGCTTGCCCAAGAATACCACCGACACCGTCTATGGCTTCACCTGAAGCCATAATATCTAGACCTGGACCAACAAGTTCATCTCGATAACCAATAATAAAGAACTCCCAAAAATCTTCCGCATCAGAAAAAATAGCTTGTTGGGAGCTAGTTAGACCGCCACCAAAATTAACTCTGATGTCAAAATCATAAATAATTCCCGCATTGGCTACATTAACCAAGCAGCTAACATACAGACTAATTCCTGCGACTACTGTTTTTATATATTTAAATTTCATAAAAATATTCCAATCCCTTTCCGTTATTTTTTGATAAATGATGATAATTTATTAATTGCCTCCTCCGAAAAGCAAAAGTCACACCAACCATAAAATACTAAATATTTTCAATGATATACAAGAAAAAAATAATTAGAGCACAATGGTACTGTAAAATAATCCAACACAACTAAGTTCATCAAATGAATACCCCACCGCAATCGGCGATAAATCACTCTACATAAGATTAAAAAAAACACAACTTCGACTATTCAAACCAGAAATATATACTATAGTTAAAATAGCGTTCATGGCTCTTAAATTTATTAAAGTCCCTCGCTTATGACAGGGAACAGTTATGATAAATTCAACAATCTTTTTAATAAACTTACCAAAAAAAATTACTAAAAGCTTGCTTCCCGTATTGGAAGCCGAAAGCTTAGGTAATATCCAATTAGTTGTTTCTGATGATATCACTCAATCGCTAAACATCAATTTTACGAACACAGATTATGTCATTTTTTATATTAAAAATATTGATGAGGCAAGCATTGCTACACTTGAACTAAAAGAAGATGTACCTACACTGTTGATAACTAACACTTTTAGCTTTGAAATGGAACGGACAGCTAAAGAACAGCACATTAATACCGTAGTTGATGAAACAGATAGCGAGTTAGTATCTCTTATTTATGGTTTTATTAGGCAACACGATATTTATCGTTTTCAGCATGCATTAATCGTTGATGATTCGAGAGTAGATAGCCACATTGTTTCCAACATATTAAGTAATGAGTTTATTCACAGTGAAATTGAGCTCAATACAGAAAAAGTGATAGAACGCTTAATGTTAACACCAACTATAAATATCATTATACTTGACTATGAAATGCCATTTAAAAATGGCTGTCAACTAATGCAGGCGATAAAGGAAACGTTTTCGAACCGCTCCTTTATTTTTATTGGTTTAACGGGCAGTAGAAATGGCGCTATTAAATTCCTGACCAACGGTGCTGATGATGTATTTATAAAACCATTGGATCATGAACTTTTTACTTTAACACTTAAAAAACTGATCTTTAATGTTTATAAGATGAATGAAGAAAAACGTACCTTAAATGACTATNNTAGTATTACTAAAGAGTTATATAACCCTATTTACGTTTTAACGACTGTTAATGATTGCTTATTAGACAAAAATATCAGCCCAGACAAATACAACACCTATAAAGAACTTAGCCTAGCATCCAAAGAAAGGTTAACTCATACCTTTGATAATTTACTAAGTTACTTTGCCGTTTCTAGTTATATGCAAGGTTCTTTAGTAAAGTCATGCTCGTTACAATCTATGATAGCTACACAGCTATACCTAGAATCAAGCAGAGATAAATTACGTAATATCATAGTGAATAAGTCGCTTGATGTTGATATCAAAAGTTTATGCGTGCCTGAGCAAATTGGTCAAGTCATAAACCAATTGACTCATGATGCTGTAATGCGATCGCAAAAAGGAGGTGAACTTAATATACGTCTGTATACTAAAAAAAATGATATCATTTTTGAAGTAGAGGATGCTCCTCCTCCTTCTTCTATAAACAAAGATAAACTAAACGACTATCCTGCCATAAAACATCAGTTTGAAGGTATGATTCAATCACAGCCATTAAATCTATTACTTTGCCAAAAAATTATCAATAAATACGATGGTACTTTAGGCGTTCGCCATGAGAAAACTGGAGATGTACATTTTTTTAAAATACCCAAAAAACCATTTACTTTAGGTAAAGAACCCCACTAATCCCCCTCTGCTATTTAAATCACTAGCTCAACAGTAAATCTATCACTATATGATTCGAGTTGATTAAAGCGGATAATAAAAAGTTATTTGATAAAAAGCTAATCAGTTACTTGTTTTAATAAAGATTTCACGATCAAATTATTGTAGGTATAGATGACTTGGGGACTGTTAAGTAACAGAGGGAATTCAATGATAATAGTCATACTATATAAGGCTACACTACACATAACACTATCCTGTTATTAATATTTTTCAAGCGCTCCTAAATGATAAAAACGTAGCAAAAATAGCAAGGTCTTTATTTACCGCCTTGTGACTGGTAGAATCTAGCCATCGAATTTTAGTCTTTTATGAGAACTTTTATCATGGGTAGAGCATACCAAAACCGTAAATTATCAATGGCCAAAACTGCTGGCGCCAAAACAAAAGTATATTCTAAGTACGGTAAAGCAATTTATGTTTGTGCAAAAAACAGCGGTATAGACCCTGATGGTAACCTTGCATTACGTGGTTTAATTGATAGAGCTAAAAAAGATCAAGTTCCCACTCATGTTATTGATAATGCAATAAAAAAAGCTTCAGGTGCCGGTGGTGAAGATTTTGTCGAAGCGCGTTATGAAGGTTTTGGACCTGGTAACTGTATGGTTATTATTGATTGCTTAACTGATAACGGCAATCGTACCATCAAAGATGTACGCCAATGTTTTACCAAAAGCCATTCAAAAATAGGCTCTTCAGGCACAGTTTCACATATGTTTGATCACCAAGCAGTCTTTGCCTTTCAAGGTGAGGATGATGAAGCCGTATTAGAAAATTTAATGATGGCAGATATTGACGTAACTGACGTTGAATTAGACGATGGAATTATTACTGTTTATGCTCCACATACAGAGTTTTTCAAAATTAAAACTGAATTTGCTAATTCGATGCCAGAGTTTGATTTAGAAGTTGAAGAAATTACTTGGGTGCCACAAACCTATATCGACATTGAAGGCGAAGACGATTTAGCTAATTTTGAAAAATTTATTGCCATGTTAGATGATTGTGACGATGTACAAAATGTTTATCACAATGCTGAAATCAAAGACTAGTCAGTCAACTTACGGTTACAGCAGCTTGTTAATTTAACGTCAAGAAAAGCAATCAAAAAAGCACCAAATTATTGGTGCTTTTTATTATCCAAAGTTTACTGTACTTGCATACTTAACTATGACTGCGATTGGCACGTAACCAATAAGTGGCATAAATAAAAATAGCTGACATCAACAAACCCATAAAACTTATTTTTTCACTTAACATGCTAAAAGGCACGGTGGTTGTCATTTCATTACTCTCCATATAAATCGATGCTGCATGTTTACTAAATGAAAAGTAATCCGCTAAAAAAACTCCAATAAAACCACTAGTTAAGTGAAAGTAATTTACAATAAAACTTTCCACTAAAAGCAACGCAATTATCGGTAATATCGCCCATAACAATGGCGCTTTGCTCGAAAACATAGAAACTAACATTAACCATGCATATAACGGCAATAACCATAAAGTATAAGGTAATAGGTTTAACCACATAGTTAATACGGTACTAACTATGTCAGTGTTAGCCCAGAAGCCCCATAGTGAAATATCAAAACTCAAAGACACTACAACACAATAGATAAAGGCTAAGGCTAAAAAAATCAGTAAAGTAATAGTCGCTGCAAGTAGAAAAAATCCGGGTAAAACTAGCACACCAACCAATAACTTAACACCAACACTCATGGCATCTGATACGGGCAACGAACGCCAAAATAATACGGATAAATCACGGCGTTCATCAAATAAGCAAGCAATAAAATAGTGTAATTGAACTAGGTTTGCTACCAGCATAAAAGGAATGAATAATAAGGCAATAAAACCATAAAATATTTTTGGTAGTTTCTCTTCCTGTTGGTTTTTTGCTAATTCTTGCAAAAAATCGGCATCGAATAACTGAGGGCTATTACTCAATAGAGCAAGTATTGGTGTCACAATAACTAAAA
>JAWSUX010000518.1:0-2748 GCA_033852215.1 Colwellia sp.
GCGAAACAACCAGCAACAATAATGAAAACTTTTAATAACGGTTTCATGGTGATTTTCTCACGGGTATCTAACAGGAATGTTAGGCTCCGACCTTAATTGGTGTATTGCAAGTTTTGACTTTTTATAGGTAGGAGGGCCTGTTACGCCAATTTTCTGACCATTGAAAAACCAAGACCCTCTTTGGGATAAATACCTGTCCAGTTTTTGGTGACTTTTCCATCACCGTTTTCATCATGAAGAATTTTTACAGCAAGTTCAGGCTTGTTTAGTGTAAAACCAAATGTAAGAACCTCTTTTGCAGCATGCTTTATCTGTTTGGCCAAGGCTTGTTGATAGATTTTTGGGAAGCCATTTTCGTTGAATAGCATGACGACAATATCCCCCCCTCTCTTGACATCAATACCAGTCACTTTGATATTGATGTCAGTTGCCTGTGTAATACAGCTGTTTATCATTGCGATACTCCCCCATAGGATATTGAATAATAGTTTCATGGTCAATCTCATTAATATTTTTTCATGATTTTTTGCCCCACACATGGAGCTATACGCAACAGGAATCGTAAATATTTAACTTTGCCAATATCATGTTCAATTATTCCGCGCTCAACGCCCTGAATAATAATATTTGCGGCTTCACTGGCAGACATTTTGTTTTTCCCTCTGCCTGTAGTCATTGCTGTTTCAACCAACTCCAAAAAAGCTTGTTGCACACTGATGTTGGTGTTTTCGAGCTGATAGCGCAGTGATTGAGAAAAAATATTAAGCGCGCCTTTTGTGGCACAATAAATAGCTGATGACGTTTTTGGTGCCAAGGAAAGGCCAGAATTTATATTTAAAATCACCGCCTTGTTTTGATGTGTCAGGGTGGGTAACAACAGATAGGTCAGGTGACAAATGCTTGTAAAATTTAGGGTTATTTCTTGCGACATACTGGCATAGTCGAAGGCATCATCTGTGAACATTGGTGTGTATTGAACTGCCGCATTGTTAATCAATACATCAATTGATTCAAAACGTTCGACAATAGAAGAAACGGCTATTTCTAACTCTTCAAGTTTGGACAAATCAGCTTGATAGGGAATTACTCCACCACATTCTTGAGCAAGTTTATCAAGTTTGTCGGTGCTTCTTGAGATCACAACTATTTCATTCTTTAAGTGCAGATTTTTCACCATCTCATAACCGATACCAGAAGTGCCGCCTGTAATCACAATACGTTTTTTATCAAGTTTCATCGGTGACACCTTCATCATGTAATGTTTGATATGATAAGCCCGCGAGTGATCTTGATCATTAACCGAGGTTAAAAACAATGAATTTCCAAGAGTTGCTAATGCGTCAAGGCGCAACCCAGAAATTGGCTAAAAGTGAACATGTTTTTATGCAGGGAGAGGCAGACAAATCACTCTATTTTATCCAATCTGGCTTATTAAAGGCGTACTACACATCCAAGGATGGCAAGGAATCGGTCAAATCATTTATTCAACCCAACGATTTTATCGGGAGCCTAGCTGCTTATTCTGATAGAAATTGTACTTTTAGCCTTGCATGCCTAGAGCCTACAGAACTCAGAAAAATCCCTTTCAGCATCATTTTTGAATACAGCAAAAAGGATTTAGAAATAGCCAACAATATGATTGAAGTATTACTTAACTTTTCAGTAAAAAAAGAACAACGGGAATTTGAGTTTTTATGTTTGTCAGCCGAAGATCGATATTGCAAGTTGGTAGAAACAAACCCAGCACTGTTAGATAAGGTCACACAAAATGATTTAGCGCGTTATTTGGGAGTAACGCCTGTTGGCTTGAGCCGAATTAAAAAAAGAGTGTCTGGAAGTTCCTAATTCAATCCGTTTATTATCTTAGCTGCACCTTCCCACATTTGTATGAGGAGAGTATTTGTCTTAATGTTGGTATTTTGTTCTTTTGCGTCACAGACACATAACGCCGCAAGAAGATGCGCGCATTAGCGCATTCTTCTTGCATACCCTGTTATGTTTCTTGATTTTTCTTAGCAACGACAAAATAGCTAGAAGCATTTTTATATATCACTTCAGATTCCACCGCTTGAAACCCACCTACTACTAATAAGCTATCTACATCAGACCTTGTGATTCTTCTTATAGGAATGGGAATTACTCCAAGCTTGCACAAGACTCGTACCAGTTGGATTTGAAGATTAACCACAAGTGACATCTTTTGACGTAAGCAAGGCGTTACGGAAATAAATAACCCCTCTGGCTTTAGCAATTCATTTATTCGCAGCACTACATCCTGTGGACTAGGGACTGTATGCAACATGTTAAAAGCCAGAATGACATCGTATGAGCCTTTAGAGTATTTGCGGTCAAAAATATCCGATTGCTCGAAGCTTATATTCTCGATTTCTGAAGCTGCAGATTTCTCTCTCGCTGTCTCAATCATCTTCGATGATATATCAATAGCGTGGACTTCCTTAACGTGACTGGAAAATTGACACGCTGCCGTTCCTGTTCCACATCCATAATCGAGAACAGTATCGCTAGCCTTTAGGAATCTTTTTGTATTCTCTCTTGATCTACTATGAATGTATTCGAATCGCTCTTCGGTCTTATCGTAGTTTTTAGAGGCACTGTCCCAAAACTTTTCCGGCTTATTCATTCTCTAATCCTTTGTGGGGGAAACATAACGCCTAAAGCATCGGATGCGAGGTACGAGCATCCGGCGACCGAAGGGAGCGAAGGGAGCGAACTGACTGCTCTAGTTAG
>JAWSUX010000519.1:0-1975 GCA_033852215.1 Colwellia sp.
TGAATGGTGATGGGTATAAATGATGAATTTAAACCCCGTTTGCCCTAACTTATATAAATAATCCCCTTGCTTTTTTTTCTTAAAAGCGTAAAATACGCGAGCTTTTCTGTCTCTGATGGATGGAAAGTGTCTGGAAAAATCCGTTTTAACACTAAAATAAAGAGGACGATATGGTTACCATTCGTTTAGCTCGTGGCGGCGCTAAAAAGCGTCCATTCTATCAGGTTGTTGTTGCAGATAGCCGTAACTCTCGCGATGGTCGTTTCATCGAGAAAGTTGGTTTCTTCAACCCAACAGCACAAGGTCAAGCTGAAAAATTACGCTTAGACCTAGACCGTATCAACCATTGGGTTGGTCAGGGTGCTGGTGTATCTGATCGTGTGGCTAAGTTAGTTAAAGACGCTCAAGTAGCGGCTTAATTAAGCTTAGTAGGCAATAAAAGTAATTAGTGAGTTGTTATGAGTACAGATAATCAAATTACCTTAGGTAAAGTAGGCGCTGTTTACGGCATCAAAGGTTGGTTGAAAATTCATTCCTTCACTGACGAAATTGATGCCATACTTGACTATTTTCCTTGGTCATTAAAATTAGGGAATAATACGCGATCAGTCGATGTTACTGATTGGCGCAAGCACAACAAAGGTCTAATCGTTAAAGTTGGTGGTATTGATGACAGAGATAATGCGCAAGCATTGGTCGGTTCAGAAATATTAATCAATGAAAGTTCATTACCAGAGTTATCGCAAGGTGACTATTACTGGCGTGACTTGATCGGTATGGCTGTGGTTACTACGCAAGGTTACGATCTCGGTGTGGTATCTGAACTGTTGGAAACTGGCGCTAATGATGTACTGGTTGTAAAAGCTAACTTAAACGATGGCTTTAGTAAAAAAGAAAGGTTAATCCCCTATCTTTTAGAACAAGTTGTTGAATCGGTAAGCATTGAAAATAAACAAATTTGTGTTGACTGGGACCCTGGTTTCTAACTTGTGACTAGTGTTAATTCTTCTATTAAGAAGAGCAAAATGTGGATAGGGGTAATAAGCCTTTTTCCCGAAATGTTTGACGCTATTACCGAGCATGGGGTGACAGGCCGAGCGATCCGCGGTGGGTTAATTGAGTTTCATAAGTGGAACCCAAGAGACTTTACTTATGATCGACATCGCACTGTTGATGATCGTCCTTATGGCGGTGGTCCAGGCATGTTGATGATGGTGCAACCACTACGTGATGCCATAAATTCTGCGCGTAAAGCTGCAGAAATGAATGGTAGAAAAGCGAAGGTTATTTATTTGTCGCCGCAGGGACGAAAGTTGGACCAAGTGGGTGTAAGTGAATTAGCGCAAGATGACTGCCTGATATTTATAGCAGGTCGTTATGAAGGCATCGACGAGCGATTAATCGCGTCAGATATTGACGAAGAATGGTCGGTTGGCGATTACATTTTAAGTGGTGGGGAACTGCCTGCGATGAATGTAATAGATGCCGTAGCACGATTAGTGCCGGGAGTATTGGGACATAAAGAATCTGCAACACAGGATTCTTTTTCGAGTGGCTTAAATGGCCTATTAGATTGTCCACACTACACAAGGCCAGAAGTATTGACTACCTCTTTAGGGGACGAAATGTCAGTGCCGAAAGTTTTGCTAAGCGGGAATCATGAACACATACGCTTATGGCGCCAAAAGCAATCTCTATTGAGAACATGGACCAGAAGACCAGAATTATTAACTAACCTAGCTCTGACAGCTGAGCAGGAAAAAATGTTAGCTTCAATTAAGAAGCAAACAAGCTCCACTTAGACTGTGCATACTAGGAAGAAGGTATTATGAGTAAAATTATTGAAATGCTCGAACAAGAGCAATTGAAAAAAGATCTACCAGCATACGCACCAGGCGATACTGTTGTAGTTCAAGTAAAAGTTACTGAAGGTGATAAATCAAGACTTCAAGCATTTGAAGGTGTTGTTATTGCT
>JAWSUX010000085.1:0-8349 GCA_033852215.1 Colwellia sp.
AGGTTCGGTAGAACTATTTTAATATATAGAAAATATATAACACAATCTGTAAATCAATAGGTAACAAGGTACTGCTGCGTAAATAGTTAGCTGCAAACTGTTGGCGATTTTCACACTATAATACTGCGCTTACATACATAACCGTAACCACGCATACCACGGCAATATCTAAAGTACAGGATGCATCATGATTAAAACAACACTAGATTATTTTTTTCTGGCTTGTTTCATTGCAGCGTTAAGTGCTTGCGGTGGCGGTGATGAAGCTTCGGCTAATACAGAGCAAAGTAGCTATATTTATTCTGTACCAGAAGATAATGACGATTGGGCAACAAGTGGGGCCGACACTGTTGGCTTTTCTATTTCTGGTTTAGAAAGCATGCTTAATCGTCAGAATCTGCAACAACGCAATATCCACAGTGTTTTACTTATCAAAAACAATAAGTTAGTGTTCGAGCAGTATTTTTCTGGCAACGACAGCAATAACCGTATGATTAATTACGATCGTGATACGCGGCATGAAATATTTTCGGTGACAAAAAACATTACCTCTTTGCTTGCGGGTATATCGATAGACGAAGGGGCAATCAGTAACACTAACGACCTTTTAATTTCCCACTTTCCTGATTACGCTGACACAATAAATGCTACCAAGAAAAATGATATTACCTTGCACCATAGTCTTACCATGCAAACAGGTATTGCGTGGAATGGATTTTTCGCTACTGACGGTAATCCATCATCAGTCCCATTTGCCGCAGCGGCTGATCCCTTAAGCTATCTTTTTGGTTTAGAGCAGCAGGCTCCTGCAGGAAGTACTTTTGAATACAACTCAGGTGTTAGCTCGGCCGTCGGTGAAGTGATATCTCGCGCGAATAATTCACCGCTTGATGAATATGGTCAAACAAAACTCCTAACACCACTAAATATTACTGACGTGAGTTGGTCTCAGCATAGCAACGGGCTCGTTTATGCCGGTATCGGCATGTCTATGCGGCCTATCGACATGGCGAAAATCGGACAATTGGTATTAAATTCGGGACAATGGAAGGGGGAGCAGGTGGTATCTGAAGCCTGGATAGCAGAATCAACTAGCGCACATGTAACGTTAGACAGCCGTTTCACTGCGAGTGGGTATGGTTATTATTGGTGGATTAGAGAGTTGCGAGTTGATAACAGCACTACCACTACAGCAATTTATGCAGCGGGCTCGGGCGGGCAATATATTTATATTCTACCCGAGTATGAACTTGTTGCTGTTTTTACCAGTGGTAATTATGCTAACGGCGACAATACATTGCCACACAGTTTAATGGAAGAAGATGTTATTCCGAGTTTACGCAGCTTTTAAATATTGGTGTTATGTACGCGTATTGCAAGGAAGAGGAAATTCACAAGCACATTTAACTCGAAAAGTTAGCATTACTCGCGGTGGAGACAGAAAATTTTAGTGCTTAGATTCGTACATAAAAATCAAATACTCTGATCCTATTAAAGTGTCTAATTATTTTACAGCTTAACGTTTCACTGTTATCAACGATAACTTATCACACTGAAAATAAGTACTTTTTATTTGTTGGTATAATTAGTGCTTTAACATGAATAACAAAAAATAATATCTTTCTATTTAAGAATGTCTTTCAAAGGAATTAAATATGAATATCAAAATGCTAAAAATGGCTTTGGTTGGTTTAGTTTTATCTGTTAGTGGTTTGGCGAATGCTGGATTGATTTTTACTACTGGTAATGTTGTTCTAAATGCACAAAATAGTGCGACATTCGATACGTTAACCTCTAATGGTTTGAGTCTTAATTCTTATAATGAAGATGGAATTAATGTTTTCGTGAATGATACTACATATCAAGGGTTTAACGCCTTTAACAACTCAAACACTACGGCATTTCATTATGGAAGTGGTGGAAATAACCAATGGGTAGATATTTCTCTAGCAAGCGGTGCTTTGATTTACGCTATGGATTTTTTAATGGGCGATGGACAAGGTAATAGTGTCACAAACTTGCAATGGAAAACGTATTCAGGCTTAACACTTTTAGATTCTGGATTAGAGTTAAACGTAAATAAGGGGACTGTTGGCTTCACAAGTACTACAGGGTTTACGTCTATTCGCTTAGCTGCCGCCATATCGACCACTAGCCCAGGATTCGGAAACCACCAATCAATAGCAATCGATGATCTTAATATTGGAACAACTTCTATCCCTGAGCCTTCGACCCTTGCCATCTTCGCATTAGGTATTTTCGGGTTAGTATCACGACGTTCAAAGCGTGTAAATACAAAATAATCATCGGAACGGTTATATGACTTATTGCTTAGTAATAAGACAATAAAAAAGCACCATTAATAGTGGTGCTTTTTTATTGCCTGTTATTGACTGCGTTAAAATTACAGTTTTATATGTTGTTCAAAGATAGGCAAAAATTCATCTTTACGGTGACTTACCAATAACATAGTACTGTGCTTTTGTTCGGCTAAGTGCTCTAAAAAGTTAAGTACTCTATGTCGATTAAGCTCGTCTAAACCTTGTGTTGGCTCATCTAAAATTAATAAATAAGGTGACTTCACTAAAGATCTAGCGATTAACGCTAATCGTTGCTCACCGTAACCTAAACTTCGAAAAGAGGTATGCTGATGTGCTAACAGACCTGTTTTTGCCAACCATTGTTGAGCAATTTCTATTTGATGCTGTTCAGGTTTTTGATAGAGGCCAATAGAGTCATAAAAGCCAGAAAGTACCACGGTTAATAAATCACCGTTAACGCGGTATTGTCGGTGTAATTCAGCACTCACAATGCCCATGTCTTTTTTAAGCTCCCAAATACTCTCACCTGAGCCTCTTTTATAACCTAAAACATGAATGTCATTGCTATAACATTGAGTACAATCGCCAGTAATTAACTGCATTAACGTAGACTTACCACTACCGTTAGGGCCTGTTATTAAGGTATGTTGTAATGGTTTAATGTGCACATCCAACTCTTCAAAAACACTTACGCCTTTGTACTGAACTTTACCGTTAGTCAGTTTTACTAAATAAGGATGTTTATAGTCACATAATTCTTGCATATTCGTTGGCCAGCTAACATTGTCAGGCGCTAGCGTTAATAAGGCATCAACTTGTCGTTTGGTATCATCACTGTCGAGCTTGCCTATTACATCAAGCTGTCCTCTTTCTATAAAGGCGATATTGTTACACCATAGCGGAATATCTTGTCGATTATTTAACATGAGTACAATGTTAATACCCTTTTGGGATAATCGTTCTAATGCCGTTGATAAGGCAATACAAGAAGCTTCATCTAAGCTATCAAAAGGGTTCTCGCACACTAAAAGTTCTATGCCATTAAATATAGCCTGTAAAATTAACAGCTTTCTTCCTTCACCAGTACTTAATTGTCGATAACCACTTTCCAGTCGGTGGCTTAAACCAAACTCACTAATAAGGGCATCATCAAGTTTATCTTGAGGTAAAAAGTCTTTCGCTTTAGTGCCGATATCATTTGCATCGAGGTGATCCGTCGCATTCATTTTTACTTCGTTTTCGTAAATGTCTTGTTGGCTTTCAAAAGACACCATACCGACTTTATCTGGACTAGGGATTATAAACTCGTTTACTGTTTCTGGTTGTAAAGTACCTGTTAGCAGTTGTTCAAGATACTGTCTTCCAGCGCCATTTCGCCCCAAAACACACCAGCTTTCATTTTTAAGTACGCTCCAGCTTTTAATCGTTAACTTAGGGTGCTCAAAATTTGTAATATTTATCATAAGATCGTTAGGCTCAATTCTCGGTTTAAAAAAGTTGTTCTATTTAGTGGTATTCAATCTGCGTATTTATAGTTGGGTTATCTGGCTTTATCAGTTTGATTAACCGCATACCCATCTACTATACGGGATTGGTAATGTGGCAATAATACAGTTAAATCACCTTTTTGAATATATTGGTGAAGAATATATTGTCAAACACTGCTGTATTTTATGGATTTGCTTTTATTTTTCTGTATAAAAAATAGACTTTTCTTTTTTTTAGGGGGAATTGTTGCTATGTTTAGCACGGTAGAATGAAAATATATTTTAATTGATAAGTAATTTTGTTCTATTTTTAAAAAATTAGGTTATTAGTTTTCTGGGTAAGTTATTGAAAAATAGTCTTACCTATTAATTTAAACAATAGTCGATAAAGCCAAACTTATCGTGAGGTAAGGACGGAAAGCCACGGGACTTTTAAGTAATATTCTAATGAATAGTTAAAAGTTAGCCGAGTTACCGAAGTCAGTTATTTTTGAATAGCTGAAGAAGTATGTTTATTGACCTAACTAGGATTTAGCATTATGTCTATTAAGACAACTACCGCATTAACCTTACGGTTAATGACCAAACGCGCCCCTTTTTTACCCAAACACCCCTTCAGTGATAAAAAATTAATTAATATCGTTTTTATCGATAAGATTCATCTTGTTGTTAACCAACATTTATTTAAGATTTTCAGCTTACTTCTGCGAAGCTTTTTAAGCAAACCCACAAGTACAACCAACTTTCTTGGCCGTGTTAATTATTGTCATTGGGGAGTGTGGTCATGAAAAAAAACAAAAAATTTACTCTGAGTTTTTTGCAATATTTAGTCGCCAGTTTAGTGTTGTTTAGTAACACTATTTGGGCTTATGCAATTAATAATGATGAATTATTAGTAAATGATGTCAGGGCTATTTTTGTTGGTCATAGTTTAATTAATTATAATATGCCCCATATTTTAGAACAGCTTGTTCAAGATGCCGAAAACCTAACAATAGAAAGTGCTGTACAGGTAGTGAACGGAGCTCCACTGCGTTATAATTGGGATAATTGTCATACTGCCTGTGATGCAATTGAAGCCGGTACTGGAGACGGTGCATACAATACTCTTATAGTGACGGATGCGAATAATTCAATTCGCAGTAATCATGTATGGAATCACCCAGAGCGTCATATCAATAATTTTCTGGAATTAATGAAAGACAAAGATGCTCAAGCGAGAGCATTTTTTTTCACCAGTTGGGAAGGTTTGGATTATCACCCTGGAGAATGGACTGACGCAATTCCTGCTGAGTTGGCCGAATATGAAGAAATAATAGAGCAGGCTACGCAGATTTCTGCAGATTTAGGACGAAATGCACAATTCGAATTAATTCCCGCCAACTTGGCCTTGCGAGAGCTGATCCTAAAGATTGAAAACGGCCAGATAAATGGCTTAAGTAATCGTACTGATATTTTTGCTGATGATGTTCATATGAATAATATTGGCAACTACTTCATGGCAAATGTAGTTTTTTCTGCAATATACAAGCAGTCACCCGCAGGTTTAACCAATCAGGTAAGCGCTAACAAGTACACCCCTCTCATAATTGAAACGTCGTTAGCACTTCAGTTACAACAATTAGCATGGACTGTGGTTAACGATTATTCAACTGATGAATCTACAACGGATAATGAGGCGCCGGACGCAGTCATTACGTTACCAACACAGGCTCAGATAATTGAGGTAGGAGATAGCCTAACGTTTAGTGCTGTGGCAAGTGATCCTGACGGTGATACAAGTTTAACATATCTATGGGATTTTGATGGCATTACACAGCCGCAAACTAGCTTAATTAGTTCGTCAATTGTATTTGATCAGGTTGGTAGTTTTAATATAAGTTTTCTGGTTATTGATAGTCTTGGTCTCTCAGACCCGACACCAGCAACAATTCAGATCATCGTAAAAGATCGTATTGGTGACAATACGGATACGACACCTAATGGCGAGCCAAAACTTGTTATAACGGCAGATGCAAGGCTGGACAATAATGGAATAGCATTAAGTTGGGATTATACACACCCAGACATACAGTATTTCCAAATATACAAAGGCGAGGTTCGTATTGGTCATACTAATGCAGATGGCCAAGGTTACAATGCATATTGGTTACAATTAGAGGTTGATCACTCTTTTCAGGTGAAAGCAGTAGATGTAAATGGCGATATCATCGCTGAATCTAATATTCTGACCATGCAAGTCGGCGACAATTCAGATGGAGGGGGAACTGAGCCAAACTTAACCGATTCTGATGGTGATGGCGTAGGTGATAATAGTGATACTTTTCCTAACGATGCATCAGAAACAGTAGATTCTGATGCAGATGGTATTGGTGACAATGCGGATACGACACCTAATGGCGAGTCAAAATTTGTTATAACGGCAGATGCAAAGCTGGACAATAATGGAATAGCATTAAGTTGGGATTATACACACCCAGACATACAGTATTTCCAAATATTCAAAGAAGGGGGGTTTATTGGTCATACTAATGCAGATGGCCAAGGTTACAATAAATATTGGTTACAACTAGAGGTTGATCACTCTTTTCAGGTGAAAGCAGTAGATGTAAATGGCGATATTATCGCTGAATCTAATGTTCTGACAATGCAAGTCGGTGACAATGAGCCAAAACTTGTAATAACGGCAGATGCAAGGCTGGACAATAATGGAATAGCATTAAGTTGGGATTATACACACCCAGACATACAGTATTTCAAAATATTTAAAGACGGAGCGGGGATTAGTCATACGAATGCAGATGGCCAAGGTTACAATCAATATTGGTTACAACGAGGTGTTGATTACTCTTTTCAGATAAAAGCAGTAAACGTAAATGGCGATATTATCGCTGAATCTAATGTTCTGACAATGCAAGTCGGCGACAATTCAGATGGAGGGGGGACTGAGCCAAAACTTGTTATAACGGCAGATGCAAGGCTAGACAATAATGGAATAGCATTAAGTTGGGATTATACATACCCAGGCATACAGTATTTCAAAATCTTCAAAGACGGGGGGGGGATTGGTCATACGAATGCAGATGGCCAAGGTTACAATAAATATTGGTTACAACAAGATGTTGATCACTCTTTTCAGGTGAAAGCAGTAGACGTAAATGGCGATATTATCGCTGAATCTAATGTTCTGACAGTGCAAGTTGGCGACAATTCAGATGAAGAAGAGACTGAGCCAAACTTAACTGATTCTGATGGTGATGGCGTTATTGATATAGATGACGTATTCCCACTGGATCCTACAGAAACAGTAGATAGTGACGGTGATGGGGTAGGAGATAACAGCGATGCTTTCCCCAATGATGCTAATGAAACATTAGATAGTGATGGCGATGGCATAGGTGATAACAGCGATGCAACACCTAATGGCGAGCCAAATGATGACCTAACTCCCAATGTTAAACTGAGTCAAATTTCCTTTGTAAATAGTGAGCAAAGAGAAGCTGGATTATACCTATATTGGGGAAGTGCCAATGCAATAAATTTTCGAATTTTATTAATGGACGGTAATCGACAACCTATTCAAATAATAACCACAGAAGCTAATCATACATTCACCGACTTATCTATTTTTGATAATAGAAGTACTTTAATGGTCGAGGGTTTTGATTCACTTGGCAACAGTGTCTTTAGTGATATACGTAATGTGGGGGATTTATTATGAAAAATTTAGTTGTTAAAAAAACAAGCGCCGTAAAGGCAACGCTATCAGCTACTTTATACGCAGCATTATTAAGTGCAACAAGTATGGTCTGCTTTGCAGCAGACTACCCTGAAAATAAAGATTATGGAAACAAAGGTGACTTTGTCGCTAAAAGAGGATCAGAGTACGGTAGAACAACCAATTTAATGACCATTGGTCCAATACTTATTAATCAACCAGAAGCACCAGGAAGTAATAGTGTTGGCTTGCCTGATGGCGTAACGTATAAAGCAGAGGAAACTGCTTGGGATCTGTCAGATCTAACCAATCCTACCTTAATTCGTTCATTAACTTGTGATACTTGTGGCCTTGGTCAACCTATCGCTGCGCATGCTACCGTTGTTCGTTTTCATAAAGAGAAAGGTCCCCTGCTTTATGCACGAGGCCCCGGTGAACTAAGCTATAACCCTTTGGCTGATACCTCAAATGATCAGTTAGAAGTTGATACCAGTTGGCCGTTTGCTAGTGAGCCTTTAGGGTATAGTAATTTAACTTCACCCTATTTTGTGAGGCCCTATTGGGAATATGGTTTTGATCCTTCGGGACAAATGGCTATCCGTGATTTGGCCAATAGACCTGAAACGGCGACTGGCACAGGGTATTCGTTAGTTGGTACTAAGTGGGACGGCATTCTTAATGAAAATGCTTTAGTTACTTGGTTAGGTACGCCATTAACCCATTGGAATCATTTACCCTTAACAGGCGTAACTGGATTTTCATCTTGGTTCGGAAATTTATTAGTGGTGGCGTCTGATCAGCGCTCTACGGGTATTGCCATATA
>JAWSUX010000520.1:0-1355 GCA_033852215.1 Colwellia sp.
AAAATGGCTAAAGAAAAATTTGAACGTAATAAACCACATGTTAACGTTGGTACTATCGGTCACGTAGATCACGGTAAAACAACATTAACAGCTGCAATCTCAGCGGTACTTACTAAAGTACATGGTGGTGAAGTTAAAGATTTCGCACAAATCGATAACGCTCCTGAAGAACGTGAACGTGGTATTACAATCAATACTTCTCACATTGAATATGACACAGAGATCCGTCACTACGCACACGTAGATTGTCCTGGTCATGCCGATTACATCAAAAATATGATCACTGGTGCTGCACAAATGGATGGTGCTATTTTAGTAGTTGCTGCTACAGATGGTCCTATGCCACAAACACGTGAGCACATCTTATTGTCTCGCCAAGTTGGTGTTCCTTTCATCATCGTATTCATGAACAAATGTGACGTAGTTGATGATGATGAGTTACTTGAATTAGTAGAAATGGAAGTTCGTGAACTTCTTTCTGAATATGATTTCCCAGGTGATGATTTACCTGTAATTCAAGGTTCAGCATTAGGCGCTCTTCAAGGCGAAGAAAAATGGGAAGCGAAAGTAATCGAACTTGCTGATGCATTAGATACTTATATCCCAGAGCCAGAGCGTGCAATCGACGGTGCATTCATCATGCCTATCGAAGATGTATTCTCAATTTCAGGTCGTGGTACAGTTGTTACTGGTCGTGTAGAGCGCGGTATCATCAAAGTAGGCGAAGAAGTAGAAGTTGTTGGTATCCGTGATACACAAAAATCAACTTGTACTGGTGTTGAAATGTTCCGTAAGCTTCTTGACGAAGGTCGTGCTGGCGAGAACTGTGGTGTTCTTTTACGTGGTCTTAAGCGTGAAGACGTTGAACGTGGTCAAGTACTTTGTGCTCCAGGTTCAATCTTACCTCACACTAAATTCGAATCAGAAGTTTATGTTCTTTCTAAAGATGAAGGTGGTCGTCATACGCCATTCTTTAAAGGATACCGTCCACAGTTTTACTTCCGTACAACAGATATCACAGGTGCTGTAGAGCTTCCTGAAGGTGTTGAAATGGTAATGCCTGGCGACAACTTGAAGTTTGTTGTTGAGCTAATCAACCCAGTAGCGATGGATGAAGGTTTACGCTNNATCCGTGAAGGTGGTCGTACTGTTGGTGCTGGTGTTGTTTCTAAAATTATGGATTAATTGATAACTAATTTGCGCTAGAACTTGTGTTGGCGGCATTGGAAGTACTCATTGACTCACGTCAACTCCGTGCTTCCGCTTTGCGAACACTTCATCTAGCATCAAATTAATTTATCAATACTATAAGAAATAGTATCGAATTAAGAAGGTCGCTAACGCGGCCTTTTTTG
>JAWSUX010000521.1:0-2155 GCA_033852215.1 Colwellia sp.
GAAAACACCTTCGAGTTTTGTCTTTATCACCTCCTTACTCATGCAATAGATCTAGAAGAATTTCATGCAGGTGTTAAAAACAAAAAAGTTGGTCGAAAAGCCTATCCGCCCGCACTGTTGCTTCGTGTAATATTTTACGCCTACTATAAAGGCATATACTCAAGCCGCGTCATTGAGAAATTCTGCAAAACAGATTTAAAGTTTATGGCGCTCGCGGCGGGTACAAGACCTCATTTCACCACTATCGCTGATTTTGTAAGTAGTCACACAAAAGAAATAAAATCCATTTTCCATAAAGTGCTCATGGTCTGCTATGAAAGCGGCCTTGTTGGCAAGCAGCATTTTGCTATCGACGGATGTAAGCTACCTTCAGATGCCTCGAAAGAGTGGAGTGGTAAGCATCTAGATCTGAAAAGGAAGTCAGAAAAGCTCCGCAAGTCCGCCGAATCGATGATAGAAAAGCACAAGAAAAATGATTCGAGTAAAAACAATGGTGACATAGACCGCGAGCTACAGACAATTGATACCCTTATCAAAAACGCTGAGAAGATCGACAAGTTTTTAGCCGAAAACGAAAAGCGCATGGGTGTCGGCAGGCGTAAAAAGGAAGTGCAGAGTAATATCACCGACAATGAAAGTACTAAAATGACAACGTCAAAAGGTACAATACAAGGGTATAACTGCCAAACAGTAGCCGACGAACAAAATCAGATCATCGTAGCCACAGAGGCTTTTGGCGTCGGCCAAGATCAATCGCTCTTGCGGCCCATGATCGAAGCAATTAAAGAAAATGTCGGCACTGATATATTTGATAGTGACGTACTATTGACTGCGGATACCGGGTACTCCAGCGAAGAGAATATGAAGTATATTTTCGAGGAAGGCATTAATGCCGTCATTCCCGACACCAATTTCCGGAAAAGAGATTCAAAAATATCGGGGTCCGAATCCGTCGCGAAACACAAGGCTCACCGCCAAAAGACCCGAAAAGATAAGCCGGCAGCATCGGCAAAAATTCCGGCGTCAGAATTTAGTTTTAATGAAGAGTCAAAAATCTGTGTTTGTCCGAATGGTCACAATATGATGTATCACGGAGACCACTTCGAAATTAATAACAAAAAGTATCATCGTTTTAAATCTCGTTTGAATAATTGTCGCGTTTGCCCTCTGCAAAGCGAATGCATGAAAAAACCGGTTAAAGAGCATGGTCGGCAAGTTTCATTTTTAGTTGAGAGTGAAGATAATCACAATTATTTAGATTTAATGAAGAAGCGCATCGACAGTGAGCAAGGCCGAAAAGAATATGCGAGACGCATGTGGACGATTGAACCTGTGTTCGGCAATATTACGAGCAATAAAGGCTTGAATAAATTAACCTTGCGGGGCCAGGCGAAAGTGACGTGCCAGTGGATGATGTATTGCGTTGTACATAATATTGAAAAGCTATGGAGATATGGCAATGATGAGAGTTGGGCCTAAAAAGAGCGAAAAAAGCCCCTGTATGGCTGTAAACTCACACTTTAGGTGATATATTGATCAGCTTGGGGCTGGCGTCATAGCATCAGCAATATTATAAAAGTTTAATTAAATGGCTGGATCTGTAAGGATGACTGTTCGATCTTTGAATTTCCTACAGCCTGGTTAGCTTACAAAATTTGAGAGCTTATAGTGAATATTGAAAATTACGGTCTATTTATTATCGCGAGTTTTATCTTATGGGTCACTCCTGGACAAGATACAATATATATTATTGCTCGAAGTATCTCTCAAGGTCGAATGGCCGGAATTGTATCAGCCTTAGGAATTGGTACTGGAGCATTTGCTCACGCAATTCTGGCTTCAGCAGGAGTCTCATTAATTATATTAACCTCTCCCTTTCTATTTATGTTGGTGAAAGTCCTAGGAGGAGGGTATTTACTATACCTCGGTATAAAGTCATTAACGTCGAAAGCCAAAGAGAACGGTGTTTTAAGTCTTGAAGAGGCTAAGTTAGAAAAAATATACTCTCAGGGTGTTATAACGAATATTTTAAACCCGAAAGTTGCCTTGTTCTTTATCGCATTTCTTCCGCAGTTTCTGAGCCATAATTCATCATCGCCGGATTTAATCTTTCTTGGCTTAACCTTTGTTTTGGGGTAAGCGTTCATTCCCTGGC
>JAWSUX010000522.1:0-2454 GCA_033852215.1 Colwellia sp.
TGATTGAAAATAATAAATCGCCAGGTACACAAAAACGTTTAGCATCTATATCATGAAGTGGATTAAAGTCATCAGCCACTTGTTTTGCAAAGTCACTGGCTTGCTGGCGGGTAAAACTAATTTGATCCGCACTAATAGGGCTGTATTTTTCGATAAACATTTTTTCGGCAAACGTATTTATTATAGACATTAAGACAACTTCACTTTAATAGGTTAGTTTTCAACTAAAAACGCCGTATTCTAACAGTACTTAAGCGTTAAATCGAAAAAAGTTTTAAAACTAACTAAACAGACTTGTTAAGTGCTCTGGTACTCATGTACTAACTGCTCTTTTTTTGTTTTACTGAGCTTTCGTAATTGATATTCGCGTTTACTTGCTGTGCTTCTATCGCTCGTACTTTCACTATATACAAGTACAACCGGCCGTCTAGCGCGAGTATATTTTGCGGCTAGTTTACTGTTATTATGTTCCTGTAGGCGGCGTTGTATATCTGTGGTGATACCCGCATATAGGCTATTATCGTTACAGCGTAGTAAATAGACTTGCCAAGTGCAGCTTGCGGTCATGTTATAACTCATAATGTAAAAGGTCATGGTAAATAAAAGTGCTTGAGATTTCAAATGCAGTCCAATTAGCAGAGTGGGAAATTGAACTAAGTGCAATTCGCTCCCAAGGTAATGGTGGGCAGCGTGTTAATAAAGTGGCGACTGCAATACACTTAAGGTTTGATATTAAACGCTCGACATTGCCACTTGCTTATAAAGAAAGATTATTGAAGTTGTCTGACAGCCGTATCACATCAGATGGTGTTATTATCATTAAAGCTCAATCTTATCGTACCCAAGATCAAAATAAAGAGGATGCTTTAAAGCGTTTGAAGGCAATAATTCAATCAGCCATGATAATACAGAAAAAACGAAAAACAACCAAACCGACAAAAGGCTCAGTGAAGCGGAGATTAGCGGGCAAGGCTAATAGAAAAGAATTAAAACAGAATAGAAAAAAAGTACAACTTTAATAAAACCTGAATTCAAAAAACAAGAAAATTGAAAATCATAATATAATATAGAGAGCAAAAATGTCGTTAAGTGAAATAGGTGCAGTGGAAAAATTAACCACACAACTTGATTGTAATAATCTAGTGCATTATCAATTGCCGTTAGCGGCTATAGATAAACAGGGTCAACAGCAAAGTATTGAACTGAACCCTTTAATCGGTAAAGAAATTACCCTGCATTTTTCGGGCGTTATTGCATGTAAACACTGTGGTAAACGCACTAAGAAAAGTTACGCTCAAGGTTATTGTTATCCTTGCATGGCTAAGCTAGCTCAATGTGATTTATGCATTATGAAACCCGAGACTTGTCATTTCCATTTAGGCACTTGTAAAGAACCCGAATGGGGACAGCAACATTGTATGGTTGACCATTATGTTTATCTCGCCAATAGCTCAGGTTTAAAGGTAGGTATTACACGTCATACACAATTACCTACACGTTGGATAGATCAAGGGGCAAGTCAGGCTTTGCCTATTTTTAAGGTGAGAACTCGTTTGCAGTCAGGATTAGTGGAAGTCGCCTTAGCTGAATTTATAAGCGACAAAACCAATTGGCGAGCCATGTTAAAAGGTGTACCTGAGCCGATAGATCTACAAACCAAAGCACAAGAATTAATACCGAGCATAAGTGATAAGTTAACCCAATTACGACTTGAATTCGGAGAGAGTGCGATCACTGAATTACATGAAAATATACAGGAGATAAACTACCCTGTGCAAAAGTACCTTACTAAAATTAGTTCGTTTAATTTTGATAAAGCGCCTATTGTTTCAGGTATATTGTTAGGCATTAAAGGGCAGTACTTAATCTTCGAAGAAGGTGTTATCAATATGCGAAAATTCGGGTCTTATCAAGTAAGCATTGAATATTAATAACTATACCCAAGCCACTTCAAGATGCGAGGTTCAGGACTACTAAGCGAATCATGATCAAGGCGCCTCTTTTTATTAATGGTCATTCCCTTAAAAACAGATGCTACGATGGGCATGTTTTGGTTAGTAGTCCCCGTAGGGCTGATTTAGAAACGTTTTATACTGCGTTATTGATTTCAACAATAGGAATAACTATTCTCTTCAATCAAAGCCTTGCCTAAAGACGTTTCTAATTCCAGCTGAATCCTGTATCTTGAAGTGGTTTGGGTATAAATAACAGCTTTTACGGTTAAGTATTAAATTGCAGCTATAATTAGCGAATAACTAAATGACTTTTCGTTTTCATGTGGATATTTGAGGTGAATTATTATGAATATTGAAAAGTATGTTGAGCAAGTCAGTGAGCTTTTTGTTTTATCTGATTCTTTTCTTCGTATTAAAGAACATGTTGATGATGAAGAGTCGACTATAAATGATATCAGTGATGTTATTTTGCTAGATCCTGCGCTTTCAAGCACAATAT
>JAWSUX010000523.1:0-1154 GCA_033852215.1 Colwellia sp.
GTTTTAACCCGTTTGCCCTACTTCCATCAAAAGAACTCCTTATGTGATTTAGGTATACGCCTAACGCTTAAGTTAAGCGGCAAATTGCTGTTGGCTAAAATGTGCGAGGCACGAGCGCGAGCCGACTGTAATTTGCCCGACTTGAAAACCCTTGTTAGGTATTCTTACGCCTGTAGAAGAAAAAAAATATTGATGAAACTATACAGGGTAATGAAATAAAAAGAAAAACATCTAATTCAAATTCAACTTTGAACTCTCTTAACATGGAAAATAATGTAAGAAATACCGTAATTATAAATCCATTGAGTACACCATATAAAAAAGTTAAAACCCGAGATTTAAAAAAGTACTCATGGTAATTATTTTCAAAAGAGTATTTTGATAAAAAGTAATTTATAAAGGCAGCAGGTAGAGAAAAAACAGAACCAAAAATTATGGCGAGTATATACACTAATATTCCAGCAAAGATACTAGCACTGGAATAATACTCAGGATCAAATAGATTCTTTCCACCGAGTATAGGTATAGAAATTAAATAAGTTAAACTCCCTAAAAGCATAAATATTAAGATACTTGCGCTTTAAATACAACATATAAACTTGTAGTAGAATAACAATCAATATAAAACAGCTTAAAGTTCCCATTATAGTTGCAGCGATAATAGTTTCAGCTTGATCTATTAAAGAGAAGGTTAATCCAAGCATAATAACGACACATAGACAATTAAGCGAAAGCCACTTAAATATTAATTTAACTTCAACTAATAAAGCAAAGTGCTTTATATACACTTTAAATTTATTAGCTGGTAGCTTTTGAGAGCATTTATTTTTAATGACTTTATGTCTTTTAACAAAGTAAGCAACGGGGCTAAAAATAAATGCCATCAACAATATTACTTGCATCAACAGAGGATAACTTTTTGATAAAAAATACCCTCCACTCCCTAGCGCCATAAAAATACCAGCTATTTTAAGTAGAAATATATTCAACTCATTTATATCGTTTTTTGATAGTTTATAGCCATGACTAGATAACGGCGTTGCGAAATACCCTTTAAATTTAAGCTCTTCTTCAGTTTTTTTCCAAGCTTTTTGTGCCGTAGAAATAACAATGCTGGATATGGACATAAGGTATACCTAACGAGCCTGTAGAAT
>JAWSUX010000524.1:0-549 GCA_033852215.1 Colwellia sp.
TAGCCTACTTTGGCGAATCAACCAGTTGCGCAACAGAGGTGGTTCTTGGCTTTATCGCAGAAGAAGGAGCTGTTGCTCAGGAACAGAAGTTTTCCAGTGAAAGTGACGTTAGACAAGATGAAAGCATCCAGACTACATTGCTAAAAGTTATCGAGAGGGCAGACGCAAAAACAGTTTTAGAGGTTGAAGGTGTTTCACTTATAAAATGATCATCTGGGATTAAGGGCGGCACACAGTGAAATCGATAGAATTCCAGGTTTGAGACTGGAGTTGATTTGACGGAGTCGACCACCGGAATGGAGTCCATCGTTGAATAGAATCCACAAGACACTCGAAGCGGTGTTTTAGCGAACACGTAGCAATGCGTCAGTCAGATACAACATTGGAAAAAGAACATGCAAGAAAAGTTTGATTGGGAAAAAGCCGTTCTGGCAAAGCCGGGACAGAGGTATCAGGGGCAGTTTATCGATGGAATGATCGCTATTTTCCTTTTTGCAGCCGCCATGTTTCTCTTCGAGGTCGTTGCTTTCGGAATGTGTCAACCTGTTT
>JAWSUX010000086.1:0-22454 GCA_033852215.1 Colwellia sp.
GGATTAGCATTACCTGGAGCGTTGGTTAATGGACAAGCTGCCGTAGTCGTTTTAGGAAAAGCCATAACGTCACGAATTGACGTTGTGCCTGTCATTAACATTACCAGTCTATCAAAACCAAAAGCTAAACCTGCATGTGGTGGAGCACCATACTGTAATGCTTCAAGTAAGAAGCCAAATTTTTCTTGAGCTTCTTCATCACTAATACCTAAAATTCTAAAAACTGCTGCTTGCATATCTTGGTTGTGAATACGCACAGAGCCACCACCTAATTCGCAGCCGTTTAAAACCATATCATAAGCATCTGATAATGCACCAACAGGGCTTGCTTCTAATTGCTCTGCTGTTAAATTAGTGGGAGCTGTAAATGGATGATGAATTGCATGCATATGGCCATCTACTTCCTCAAACATAGGGAAATCAACAACCCATAACGGTTTCCAATCGCCTTCAAGTAGGTCTAAATCTTCACCTAGCTTAAGACGAAGCGCACCAAGAGATTCACTCACTACATTATATTTGTCTGAGCCGAAGAAAATAATATCTCCAGTTTTTGCATTTACGCGCGTAAGTAATGCTTTAGCTTCGTCGCTCGATAAGAATTTTAAAATAGGTGATTGTAAACCATCAATGCCTGTAGCCTGTGCGGCCTCAATATCATTAACTTTTAACCATGGCATACCTTTAGCGCCATAGATGCCAACAAATTTAGTTAATTCATCAAGACCTTTACGAGAAAATTTAGACGCGCCATCAGGTACACAAATAACCGCAACACGGCCATTTTCATCATTAGCAGGGCCAGAGAATACTTTAAACTCAACATCTTTTAAAATATCGGCAACATCAACCAATTCTAATGGATTACGTAAATCTGGTTTGTCACTACCAAAACGATCCATCGCCTCACTATAAGGCATACGTGGGAAGTCACCTAAATCAACATCAAGCATTTCTTGGAATAACTCACGGATCATAGTTTCTGTCACTTCCATTACCTGAGAGCTGGTCATAAATGACGTTTCAATATCGATTTGAGTGAATTCTGGTTGTCTATCCGCTCGTAAATCTTCATCACGGAAACATTTTACGATTTGATAATAACGCTCCATACCAGACATCATTAACAGTTGCTTAAATAACTGTGGTGATTGCGGCAAGGCAAAAAACTGCCCTTTATGAGTACGACTTGGTACTAAATAATCACGCGCACCTTCTGGTGTCGCCGCGGTAAGAATAGGCGTTTCAATATCTAAGAAACCCAAGTTCTCTAACGAGCTACGTACTTTTGACGTTACTTTAGCGCGAAAACGCATACGTTCAGTCATTTCACTGCGGCGTAAATCTAAATAACGATATTTAAGGCGTAGCTCTTCAGAATTAACTTGGTTAGAGTCAAGCGGTAATGGTGCAGATTTATTAAGAATGGTTAGCTCTAAACCTAAAACTTCAATGCCGCCAGTTTTCATGCCCTTGTTTACTTGTCCTTCTGGACGAGCACGAACTTTACCTTTTATTTGTACACAAAATTCGTTACGTAAGGTATTGGCTGTAGCCAAAACTTCAGGAAGGTCTGGATCATAAACAACTTGTACTAAACCCTCACGATCACGAAGATCTAAAAAGATAACTGCGCCTAGATCACGACGCTTATTAACCCAACCACAAAGAGTAACTTCCTGACCAATGTGAGATTCATTGACCTCTCCACAATAAAGACTGCGCATGTAATTCTGCCTTAAATTCTATGTCTAGATACACTAACGAGTTTTATATTCATAACTCATTACGATAAATTTTCGCATATTATAAAGCAAAGATTACTAATGTCACCCATGTAGCGTCCTAAAATGAATAACACGGGATAAAGTCTTTTAAAACACAGCCTAAGGGGAATACAGAGCAACACCGCTTTTCACTTGGTACGGCATCTATGGCATCCGTAGGCCGTCGAGACATGAAATTTATCAGTGCCCCTGAACCCACCTATTAAAGTGGATAAAATATAAAGTATGGTTTGTTGATATTCAGGGGGGAAATTTATTCAATGTAAACGTATTTAATCGCGGGGCTGTTTTTTTAGCATTGTTATTTTATGTAGAAACGAGCAACTGTAAGTAAAGCGCTGTAACAATGACCTCGTAAGGCCAACTGCTGTTAACTGAAGATATAATTATTTTTGCCTTCGGCTTTTACCCTGTACATTAAAGTATCAGCAACTTTCAATAAATCGATATCATTCGTGCCATCATCCGGATACATCGCAATACCGATACTGCAACCAATAAAGGCCGTTGTTTTAGATAACTGAAATTCACTTTGCATGAATTTCAGTACTTTTTCAGCGACGTAAGACGCTTCATTTTGACTATGTAATCCTGTTAACAATAATACAAATTCATCGCCACCAAAGCGCACTACCGTATCAGATTCACGTACGCAACCTTGTAAACGTAAAGCAACTTCTTGCAGCAATTCATCACCAACATCGTGGCCATAAGTATCATTAATCGTTTTAAAACCATCTAAATCCAAAAATAGCACTGCCATTGTTAGTGAGTGACGTTGATGAAAAGCAATAGCTGTACTTAACCTATCTTTAAGTAATACTCTATTCGCCAACCCTGTTAACTCATCGTGTGTCGCCATGTGTTTCATTATTTTTTCAAGCTGTTCTCGGTGTTTTATTTCAATTTGTAAGCGTCTATTCCACATAATAATTACAATAAGCACGAATAAAATAATAGCGCCAATCTGAGCACCCACTTGTAAAACGACACTTTTATCAAGACCCGTATTAATCTCTAGGCTAAACCATCGCTCGTAGATACTTTGTTTGTCACTATCACTCAGCGTAGCTAAACCTTTATCTATAATGCTTTTTAACATCGGTACATTTTTACTGATACCAAAATGACTTTGATCTAAATTGACGCTTTCCATGATAGAAATCATCATGGTAATAATATGATCCTGTTTCAATAATTGTGTTGCCGAGGCAATCGTAGTAATAAAACCATCAACACGCTCTTGTTGCAGTGCAACCAAAGCCTGCTGCCTATTATCAACTAAATTAAATGTCACTAAGGGATGCTGCTCCCGTAATTCATCAATTAAATAAACGCCCTTCACTATAGCAAGCTGTTTACCATGAAAATCTGTCAACTGGGTTTGTGTCCCTAAATATTGAGGATGCATAATGACCCAAGGCATTGTCCAATAACTATCACTAAACAATAAATGTTCTGCACGCTGCTTAGTTGGAGTAATACCTGAGAGCATATCTATTTCTTGGTTTTTCATACCCTGGTATAATTTTTGCCATGAATCATACTCTACATAGTCAAATTGAAGATCACTTCGCTTGCTAATCAGATCTAAAATATTACGGTTAACACCATCAAATTGATCATCATTATTAACAAATTCCATAGGCGATAGATCAGCCACCATTCCTACTAGAATCGTTTTATCACGGTTAACAAAGTCTCGCTCTTGTGTCGTCAACTTTATTTTTTTTGCTAATTTTTGATAGTAGTGCTCTCCCTCATTTAACCAACGTTTTTCTATGCGAATCAAATCTTGGATATCAAGAGAAGAGAAACCGTCATTAACTATTTTGACTAATTTTTCATTACTTTGATGTATTAAAGGAGAGAGTGATATTTGATAGACCGATTTAGCTAAAGGTGAAAACAACGCTTGTAAATGATTTTGAACTAATCTGGCATTCATTAAGTCCGTTAATCCGATCATTGCTGATATTTCATTGTACTCTGCCGCTTCAAGCATGCCGTTAATTGTATCAAAATATCGTAACTTCAACTGAGGGTATTGGGTATTAATTTCTTCTTTGAAAACGAAGTGTTTCCAGATGCCGATCTCTTTTAAGGGATATTTTTCAACAAACGCCTTTAATGAGTTAATCGCTTTAGCTGAATCATTTTTAATAGGTTTATGTAAGGTGTTAGCCACATATAATTGTGCGCTTGCATGATAAATAGGCTCTGCGAATAAAGTATCCGCAACATCCTCCTGATGACTTGGGTAAGCTAATAAAACATCTATTTTTTCTTTTCTCAACAACGTAATATTTTCATTTATATCGCGTGCAATAAATTCAATAGCAATACCTGATTGTTTTGACCATAAACGCCAAAAGTCAATCAATAACCCCTGAGGTTTTCCAGACTGAGTAACAGCCATATAAGGAGGGTAATTTGGATCAAAAGCGACTAGTAGACTATCTTTTTTCGTTGCTCCCCCTAACCATTTTTGCTTAATAATTGACTGTTCTTCCTTAGATATTTTAGCAAAACCTTGCTCAATAAACGTCATAAGTTTTGTGTTTTTAAGCGCTACTGCAACACCATAATCACCTTGCTGATAACGTAAATATTTATAAGCAGGAAAGCGTTGCATCAACTCCTCGTAATTAATCTGGTTTTCCGGTAACTTTTCTAAACCAGTAAAAACTAAAAGTTCATTGTTTAATGCGGCACGATAAAGTTCATATTGATCATCATAAAGCCTTTGTTTGAGTTTTGGATGCTGCTTTGCCAACATTTCACTGTGTGCTGAGCCTTTAACCACACCGACAATATAAGGCTGTAAGTCATTTACTTCTTCAACGTCACTTAACTGCTGGTGGACATATATATGTGTTAGGATGGGAAATAGCGACTTAGATAAATGTAAATATTTACGACGACTATCAATGAGAGATAAACCACCATGAATATCAACCGTACCATTACTAACTTCCGTTAAAGTATCCGTCCAAGGTAATATAACGAATTCAATTGCTACTTGTTGTTTTTTGGCCCATAAACGCCATAAATCAGACATGATACCAATAGCATTGTTTTCTTTATCTAAAGCATGGTACGGAAAAGACGTAGTATTTATAGCAATCGTTAAGGGTTTGGTAAAATCACTTGCCGTGAGCACTTTCGCCGAAAGTTCATTTTGCTCATTAATTGCTGTCTGCGCAAAACATTGCCCGCTATAGAAAAAGCTTAACAACAATAGAGTTACCAGAAATTTATTAATGAATTTATAATTTTTTTTCAAAAAAACACCCTTTAAATCTAGCCTTACTATCGATATCAGTTAAAATACGCACTTATGATCTGCCTCTATAAACAAAGAGTAACGCTAAGAAAATGCAACCTTCTGATACTGATTTAATTTATTCTACTGCACAAAAACAAGTAAAAAACTTTGCTTTTGATGCACAAGTTGTTGAAGTCTTCCCTGATATGATTGCGCGTTCAGTGCCTGGTTATAATACTATTATCGACACAATAGGCCGACTTAGCCAACAGTTTGTTCAAAAAGATAGCAATGTCTATGATTTAGGTTGTTCATTAGGCGCAGCGACGCTAGCAATGCGCAAAGGCATTCAGGTAGATGATTGCACGATTATTGGAGTAGATAATTCAAATGACATGGTTAAGCGTTGCAAAATGCATGTCGATGCATTTAAAGGCAAAACACCTGTTACAATTATTGAAGGTAATATACAAGATATTGAAATAAAAAATGCTTCAATGGTGGTGCTTAATTTTACCTTGCAGTTTATAGAAAAGTCACAGCGACAAGCGTTATTAACGAATATTTATCAAGGTTTAAAACCTGGCGGCTTATTGGTATTATCTGAAAAAATATCTCACGGTGATCCAATGGTTGATGAGCAGCTTATTAACTTACACCATCAATTCAAACGCGATAACGGCTATAGTGAATTAGAAGTCGCACAAAAACGCAGTGCTTTAGAAAAAGTCATGCTTACTGATTCTATTGAATTACATAAAGAGCGGTTAATGAAGGCAGGGTTTGATCATAGTTCAGCTTGGTTTCAGTGTTTTAATTTTGTTTCATTCATAGCGATAAAGTAGGTCTTATTATAAAAGTAGGTCTTATTATATAGGTATAAAGCTGTCTACATTTCATCTATCTACATAACCGAATATAACCTAAACATAATATAAAGTTCTCTCTAAAAGATAAAATATGAGCCAATTTAATTCATTTTACCAACAAATAGCCACTAACCGTTTAAGTCATTGGTTAAATACTCTGCCGACACAGTTAAGTAATTGGCATGCCAATAATTTACATGGTGAATACAAACATTGGCAAAAAACACTAG
Source organism: Colwellia sp. (assembly GCA_033852215.1). Lineage (GTDB taxonomy): Bacteria > Pseudomonadota > Gammaproteobacteria > Enterobacterales > Alteromonadaceae > Colwellia. Next base: position 6,155 of record JAWSUX010000086.1, read on the forward strand.
ACGCCTTACCTTCTTCTACAGAAAACACCGCTGTTGATTTAGTTAATAACGTCGCTGTTGGTGAGTTAGGTGATCTTAACCAAGGCGAATTTAAACGTCTTGAAAATTTAATGAAAAAATTTAAACCTTGGCGTAAAGGTCCTTATCATATTCACGGTTTACATATAGATACCGAATGGCGCTCAGATTTTAAATGGGAACGTTTAAAAGAACATATCAGTGACTTATCTGGCAGATATGTTTTAGACATAGGGTGCGGTAGTGGTTATCATTTATGGCGTATGCGCGGTGATGGAGCAAAATTTGTTGTTGGTATAGACCCAACACAATTGTTCTTAATGCAGTTTAATGCTATCAAACATTTTATTAACGACACACAAGTTAATTTACTGCCATTAGGTATCGAAGATCTACCGGAATTAAAAACCTTTGATACGGTTTTTTCCATGGGCGTACTTTATCATCGTCGTTCACCAATTGACTTTCTTTATCAATTAAAAGCGCAATTGGTGAAAGGTGGTGAATTAGTACTAGAAACACTGATTGTAGATGGTGATGAAAACACCGTACTCGTGCCGGGCGCACGTTACGCTAAAATGCGAAACGTTTGGTTTTTACCGAGTGAAAAAGCGATGTGTGCTTGGCTGAAACGCTGTGGTTTCAATAATATTAGAGTAGTAAATACTGACATTACTGCACTAGAAGAACAACGAAAGACTGACTGGATTGATACCGAATCTCTTAGTGATTTTCTCGACCCTAACGATAACAGTAAAACCATTGAGGGTTACCCTGCTCCCAAGCGTGCTATTTTTATTGCTAACGCTTAATAAAGAAACTTAGAGCAGGTATTTATCTAAAATTTGTTGGTATTTACCATTTGCTTTAATTACCTTTAAACCGCGGTTAAATTGATCACGGGTAGACTGACTTTTGAAACCAGCGGAGTAAACTCTTTTAGGAAATAAAGAGTGAACTTCATACGTTTGACTATACATTTTAGCTTTATGGTTTTTCAAAAAGCTCTTTAATATACTGATATCTAAAATCAATACCTGTGTCTTTTTAAGGAATAACATTTCTATTTGTTTCATTTGATCTGCTATTTCACGGTATTCCTGTGCTAATAATACCGATTCTGAAAATTCTTGCCCTAAAAACTGCCTTGCTGTTTGGAAGGCGATAATCTTTTTATTAGTTAAATCCGCAAATGACTTAATACTCAAGTTATCTTCAGTCAAAGTAACAGCAACGTTTTGATAACTGATGTAAGGTGATGACACATAAATGTCATCTTGTTTATAATCGCCTGGCAAGGTTATCGTACCATCGAAGAGCCAGTTATCAACAGTAGAAAAACTTCTATTTAAAGGGACGTACATAAAGTAAACACTTTGCTTATAAGTGGCAAAAATTTCGCAAATTAACTCTAACTGAATTCCGCTACACGATTTATCATTTTCAATAACAAAAGGCGGTTTTGACAAACCTGCAGTTAGCACAATAGGGTTCGACTGAAACCCGAAAACAGCAGAGGATAAGCATAAAAATGGCAATATCAATATGTAAATAAAAATGTGTTTATGATTCAACATACAACTCCTTGTTATAAAGTCCTATTTTAGTGAGTATAAAAGCAATATAGCAAAAAAACAAAACAAATAAGTGCTTGAATAATTACTATTTTGCTTTAAATTTCATAGTAACATGTTAAATACATAACGATAGGGTGAAAACCAATGACTGACTTTTGGTTCGCGCGTAGATTAAAAAAAGTATCTAAACGACAACTGGATCACCGTAACCCTTTTCAGCGCGATCGTGCGCGTGTATTACATTCCGCCGCCTTTAGACGGCTTCAATCTAAAACACAGGTCATGGGTAGTGGCAAAAGTGATTTTTATCGTACACGTTTAACACACTCATTAGAAGCGGCGCAGATAGGCTCAGGCATTAGTGCACAACTGCGCTGTAAATATCCCGAACAATGCCAAGCACTTTTTCCTGATACCGATAGCTTAATCGAAACAATTTGCTTAGCTCACGATATAGGCCACCCTCCATTCGGCCATGGTGGCGAAGTCGCGTTACATTACATGATGCGAAATAATGGTGGTTTTGAAGGTAATGGCCAAACATTACGTATTGTGGCTCGTTTAGAGCCTTTTAGTGAACATTACGGCATGAACCTATCTCGACGTGCTTTATTAGGGTTAATGAAATATCCACAACAGCTTGAATTATTGACCAAGAGTGGACCTGCAGCCACCGTCAGCAACTTTCGGCAATTAAAATCACAAGATTGGCACCCGCCAAAAGGCTTATATAGTGATGACCAAGATATTATCGAGTGGGTATTATCACCGTTAAGCACAAGTGACCGAGAGTTATTTCAGCAAATCATATATCATAAAAATGAAAGCACAAATAAAGATAATAAACATCACAAAACTCGTTTCAAATCAATTGACTGTTCTATAATGGAACTTGCAGATGATATCGCTTACGGTATTCATGACTTAGAAGATGCCATTGTAACCAATGTGGTTAACCGTAATGATTTTGAGCAACACGTTATTCTAAAACTACAAAAAATCGATGACTCTTGGCTGCAAGAATACAGTAAAACTCTGACAGATAAATTATTTCATCCTGCTCATCATTTACAAAAAGACGCCATTGGCGGTTTAGTAAATTACCTTATTACCGCGATTGAACTAACTGACTTAAATGAACAAGACGGTGTTCATTTTAGTGAGCCATTATTACGTTTTAATGCCACTTTACCTAAACCAATAGCACAAGTTTTACGAGTTTTTAAAGACTTTGTTTTTAATTATGTTATTAAACTAACCAGTCTTCAGCGTTTAGAGTATCGCGGCCAACAAATTGTGATGGAGTTATTTGAAGCATTATCATCCGATCCTATGCGCTTACTTCCTAACAATAGTGCTCAACGTTGGTTACTTGCCAAAGAAAATGGAAAAAATCATCAGCGAGTCATTGCCGATTATATTGCAGGTATGACTGATGATTATGCCACTCGACTTTATCAGTCACTCTTTAACGCAGGCTCTGACAGTACTTATCAACTAAACTAGTGCTAATTATAAAACCTTAACTGAATCAAAACACGCTTATCACTACTTGCATCGTGGGGTACTTCTAAATCAATTTTTTGCTCTGGCGTAAGTATCACTTCTTTCATAAGGCATATCATGAACCTCAGTATTGTATAAATCAGGCATATTCATTGGTCAAAGATATAGCATAACAACCAATGCCTCAGGCACTTTATGAATTTAAAAAACATGCTCGATTCTCACCATTTACTCTACACTGAAGTTTGTACGTTAAACGAAGCTGGTAATAGTTGACCTGAATCAATTTAGGCGATATTTAGTTGTATTTAAAAGCATATAAAGTATTAACGAGATATAACAAAGTGTTATTATTGGCATTAAATTTATCTGTCGCTGAGCTGTTCTCTACTGCTGAGAATATCGATTGGTACAATTTACACATCAAATATAAACCAAAGGAATATTATGTTGCTAACAAAAATGACTGCTGTTAATAAAATGAAAACTTCTGCTTTTAAAAGTAGTTTGTTATTACTACCATTACTTGCACTTTCTTCGGTAACACAGGCTGAAAGTTTTACCGCGAAACGTGCTGGTCAAGGTTTTACCGGTTTAACTCAAGATTTTACTTCCTCATTAAGTAACCCCGCTTTATTGACTAAATATGAAGATGATGATGATATATTTTTCTCTTTGAATTTAGGAGTAATGGGATCTGATCAGTATGATGTAATTGATACAGCGGAGAACCTTGCTGATAACCTTGATGTATTAGAGGATGACATTAACAATTTCCAGCCTCAAAACTTTCAATCATATGATGATTTAAACCAGCAGGTTGATGATATTATTACCGATCTGGAAACAATTGATGGGAAAATTGTTAAAGTGCGTAACGGTATTAATTTTCAATTAATTATTCCGAATAAGTATTTAAGCTTTGGTTTGTTTGGTAACCAGTATGGTCAAATTGGCGTTCTAGTTGATTATGATGCAAGTGACGAGAAATTATTGAATGATGCCATTAGTGAAGGGAGCCTAGATCTAGACGAATTACAATCAACAGGAAATGGTCTTGGTTATTCCATTGTTGAAGCGGGTATTATGGCAGGGTATTCAGCTGTAAATAATGCGAATTATGACTTAAGTGTTGGTGCTAAATTAAAATATCAACGTGTTGACCTTTTTTACAATAAAAGCAATATCAGCGATTTTGATGAAGATGATTATGATTTAACCGACGATGAATATATCACTGATGACAGTGGCGCTAATATTGATATTGGGCTTTATATCGCTTGGGGGGAGCAACGCCAGTGGCATGCTGCACTTGTGACTAACAACCTTATAGAGCAAGAAGTTCAACATACAGAGCAAGATCTCACCTTTACTTTAAAAACAAGTTCAAGTTTTGGACTAAGTTACCAAAATGATTGGGTAAGTGTGGCAGCAGAGATTGATTTAACTGACAGAGAGCAGTTTGAGTCACTTAAAGCATCAAAATATGCAGGGTTAGGTGCTGAATTTCGTTTGTATGAACATCTACAGCTACGCGTGGGTTATAGAACTGATTTAAATAGTGTTGACGATGATATATATACTGCAGGTATTGGTATATCTCCATGGGATGTATTCTCAATTGATATCGCGGCTTTTACTGGTGACAATGATACGCTTGGCGCAGCATTACAGTTTGGTTTGAAAATATAGTATCTGAATTCTGACTTGTACCTTGTACACAGACTCGTATATTACACAGAGAAATAGCAGAATTTTTCTCTGTGTAATTCAAATAGATACCGCTTAGTTAACTCGTTAATTAAGCCAAGACTTTTCTTAGACTCTTTAGCTCGACAGTCCTTACCCTGTTAAAAAAACACTCTAGTTTTACTCTATACTTACTTAATTATAAAAAATAATCGTTTTGTAGTTGATGCGAAAAAACGTTTTATCTTTTTCAATATTTCTAATCGAGGTTATTGTTATGAGTATTACTGAAGTTCCACTCATTATTAATGGTAAAAAAATTCGTTCACAAACCCAAAAGTGGCTAGATGTTTTAAACCCAGCAACGCAAGAAGTTGTTGCTCGTGTACCAATTGCAACCCCTGAAGAGGTTAACTTAGCCGTGCAGAGTGCACAAAATGCTTTTAAATCTTGGTCTAAAACGGCGTTAACTAATCGTATGCGTATTATGGTGGCTTTTGCACAGTTAGTTCGTGAACATACTCAAGAATTAGCCAAGTTAGTAACATTGGAGCACGGTAAAACATTGCCTGATGCTGAAGGTGAAGTAGGCAGAGCTTTAGAAGCGATTGAAAATGCTTGTTCTGTAACACATTTACAACTAGGTGATATGGGCAATAATGTTGCTTCAGGTGTAGATACTTATACTTTGCATAAACCACTTGGCGTAGGTTTAGGCATTACGGCTTTTAATTTTCCATTAATGTTAGCGGCCTTTATGTTCCCGCCCGCCATAGCATGTGGCAATACTTTTGTGCTTAAACCTTCAGAGCAAGCACCCTCATCAACAATACGCTTTGTCGAACTTGCTATGGAAGCAGGTGTACCAGCGGGTGTTATTAATGTTGTTCACGGCGGCCCTGATGAAGTTAACGCCTTAATTGAACATGAATATGTTAAAGCCGTATCATTTATTGGCTCTACTCAGGTGGGTACGCACATATATAACCATGCAAGTAAATACGGCAAACGAGCACAAGCGATGATGGGCGCTAAAAATCATATGGTGATTATGCCTGATGCAAATAAAGACAGAGCCATTAATGATTTACTTGGCTCAGCTTTTGGCGCCGCGGGTCAACGTTGTATGGCTAATTCTGTTACTATTTTAGTGGCTGAAACGCGTAACTGGTTACCTGAAATAGTTGAACGCGCAAAATTAATGAAAGTAGGACCTGGATCTCAGCATGATGCTGACTTAGGCCCTGTCGTATCACCCCAAGCAAAAAAACGTATTATCAGCTTACTTGATAGTGGTGTTGCACAAGGGGCAACGATGTTAGTTGATGGAAGAGATTGTCAGGTAGAGGAATATCCGAACGGTAACTTTGTTGGTCCGACTTTATTTACCAATGTGACCACTGACATGGATATTTATAGGCAAGAGATTTTTGGCCCTGTGTTATGCGTGTTAGAGGCTGAAACCTTAGTAGAAGCCATTGAAATTATTAATGCCAACCCTAATGGCAATGGTACGTCTATTTTTACTTCTTCAGGTTGGAATGCGCGATTATTTGAAAACGAAGTTAATGTTGGTCAAATCGGTATAAACGTACCGATTCCTGTTCCTGCTGCTTTTTTTAGCTTTACTGGCTCTAGATCATCTAAATTAGGTGACTTAGGGCCAAACGGTAAGCAAACGATTAGCTTTTGGACACAAACTAAATCAGTAACCGCGCGTTGGTTTGAACCAGATCACCAAGATGGTTTGAATGTTCACACTACCATTAGTATGAAATAGCTTCACTTGTTTGTAATTAAATTTAATTTTTAAGTCTGAGGAATGAAATTTGTTTGGTTTAGGTTGTCGTGATTTTACTATTGCTGTGTATATTGCTAATACGCCAGCAATGCTTGAATATCAAAACTTAACGCAAGTGAGCTCATTAACTTGTGGTGAAATTACTGCGATTGGTCAAGCTTGTGGTAATGGTTGGCGTAAGGTGTTTAATGTTTATGCTAAGCTTTTATATGCCTTGCCTAAAGATCATTTCGATTTCACTTTGCTTGCGCCAAGTTGGCAGCAATATCGTGATAAATACCTATTACAGGAAAATAGTCAAACTGCATTGTTATTTAGTCCACCTCATCTAACAGGCGGCAGTAAGACCTTACATATCATTTGTGGTAGAACTTACGCTAAAGAGTTAATAAATAATAACAAGCTAACGGCACAGCTTACTTGGCTCGATGAAGAGTTTGCGATAGATAAACAGAATAGGGTTGTTGTTTGCCCTTATTTCGATTATCGCCAGTTATCCAATGTGAAAATTGACCGCTTAGCTGTAATGTTAACGGTATTAAAATGCCATGCATAGTGTTCAGTTAATGTGCACAGTTAACATAAACTTTTAAAAAACACTTTACTTTTAATATTTATTGTAATAAGTTTCATTTCGCTAACTATTCTCGCCTAATATATTTAGCAATTTATCCTCAGTGATAAAAATGTTTTGTCTTCCCTTTCACAGTTAGTCATCACTTCAACAGAAAGCTTAATCGGTGTCTTTTTTGCCATGCTTTATAGTATTCATGCAAATTTAAGTCATGTTGTATTTACAATGATTTAGCTTTTAATCAGCGTTTGTTTTATTGGTTCATCCTAACAAAATATAACGTAATATTAAGGAGTACTATTATGTCTTATACCTATAAAGGTAAGGTTTATTCTATTGAACGACCAGTAGTGTCTATTTCTGTCAACAAATTAAATGTTGCCATTAAAGACCAGACAGGTTCACGTTTATTTGAATTTACTAACTTGAATGAGTCTAAAGATTTTCTAGCTTTATTATACCAAGCTTAATCTTTTGAATTATTGATCAAATATGCAGAGGAAATTGTTCCTCTGCAATAAATACCTATCTACATTACTTATCCATATCACTTATTGCTACCGATTTTATAAATCAGTTAAGCCAGATAAAAACTATTTTATTGGCTGTGTATTTAAACGAATAAATTCAGCTTTCATTTGTGCTTTTGTTCCCATCGCTGCAATCGTTTTTTTACTTGGGCATTGAAGCGTTGTTTTATCCATTAATTGAGCAATCTGTTGTTTAGAAAATTTGGTTATATTGCTCTTATAAATGGCAAGCATGGCGCTGAAGATATCAATATGCCATTTATCTTTATAGCGACTTGCGATGCTCCAGAGCGTTTCTTTTCTCTGACGTGTTAATATGCAGCCAGCTCTCTCTTTTATTGTTTTATTGAAGGGAGATACTTTGACTGCTGACAAGTGACTATTTTTAGGGCTCACTTGAATTGTTGGTTTAACTTCGGTTGATACCGTTTCCGTTGATATACTTAATGGCGCTAAACCACCTGAAATATTAATACCCTTAACTCGTCGCCAAACACCTCTCTCTAATTGATAAACGTGTATTACAGCACGACCTGAAACATTGCTTGGACCTTTAACTCTAAGCATATAGTTATTAATAGCTTGATACGACAAGGGTTTTCTTGTTTGTTGATTAGATAAAATAAACTTAAGCGGTAACGTTTGGCCTTTATTGACCACATTGAGTTTTACTGACAGAGGGCTGTTCTGAGATGATTCAACTTCATGTAAGCTGATGTATTCTATCTGCGCAAAGCTGTAACAAGAAAATAATGTTAATAAAATAAAGTTAGCAATAATGCTCACCGTATTTGTTGCTCTATATTTCATTATTGAATCATCACGTTAATTATCTTAGTTATATTAGATTACCATTAATAAGCCTTTTATTAACCCGTTATTTTATCACTGCTGTTTTTATCTTATGGCGTAAATTATCATACTTTAGCCATATCTTGTTTTATTAAAAAATTAATACTCTACCCGGTGCTTAGGCTCAAATTCGCTACGTTAATAGGGGGACCTTAATTTTTCAAAGGTCGATTCCCCTTATCAGAGTCAAGAAAATATATAACCAAAAAACACTTGATTAATATGACTTTACACCATGAAAAATGTTCCTGCCGTAACTGATGTTTACTTTTTACATTACGTGCACTTGTATAAGTCACGACGTGTTATTTCTTAGTTATAATAATTATCACAGCTTAGACAAATAAAGCCATTCGGCCACTTCAATATTAAATGCCTTATATTTAGGAAGTAAGGGATGAGGCGAAATTTAGCCGTCTACATTATCCTGCATGTTTTTTATATGCAACTTAACCCCTTTAACATCTACTCCTTTAATTAAAAGCCAGCAGCCTATCAATACCTCATCAATAATAATTGGCCAGAACCCCAACCTTACTACGTCAGATAAGTTTGGTTGCAATAGCAGCGTAAATACGATTAACAAAGCCAATATTGAAGAAAACACTCCCCATAATGCTAATGTTCGAGGAACAAACTTCGACTTAAAGAACAAATAATTAAAAACAGCGGCACCGCAGCAACTAAATGCAACACCGATATTGAAGCCAAATGTATTAGCCTTTAAAAATAATGCGCTCATTGCATGTAATTGTTGAATATCAAATGCTGATAAATATTCAGAGCCTGATAATATTAGCAATACAAAGACATTATTGAGCTCATTAATACCTAAAATTGCGGCTTCTCCTAAGCGCCAAGCTAAGGCGAGTAATGCAAGATTTCGATTTACGGGTTTTAATATAGTGTACAAAGCAAGTGATAAAATAACAGAGCCAAGAATAGAGAGTAAATCGATAGCTATGCCACTTCTAAATAACCATTCATTAGCCATTATATTTTTTCCTGCCGCTGTTATACCCCCAGCAAAAAACAACTTTTTTTTCATGAATAAAAAGCATAGGCTTGTTGCTAGCACAAACAAATACATAAATCCCGCGAGGTGTGCCGATTGTTTTTGAATTATTTCAGTCGATGAATTAGACATTATATCTCCTAATAAAGTACACAGGTATTGTGAGTTCTTTGGTAAAGTCAGCGTAGTTTATCTATTCTTTCAAAAATCATCCTTGACCATCGGTCACAATTTGTAGACATTAAGTACCATTAACACACGGAAAAATTGGATCAATGGACAGATGGTAGAAGAAACAATTGCAGCAGGGTTTATTCAGGGCATGGTCAATTATGCATTGAGCTTAGACGTGTCTCAAAGGCACCTTTTTGAAGATATAGAAGTCTCTATGACCGATTTGACAGTTCAAGACAGCAGACTTCCTCTAAGCACGGCATCAAAATTGTGGAACAATGCCACTTCATTAAGCAATGACCCTGCATTTTCAGTGCACTTTGGCGAAAGTTCAGCTTGTTCAGACATGTCTATTATAGGTATGATTGGCGAAAGTAGCCCGACTTTTGGTGATGCTTTATTACAAATTTTACGCTTTTCAAACTTAGGTATTTATAGAGCGGATAAGGTGAATAAAGGACTTCGACTTGACGTTAAAAAGGGTTTAGCAAAGCTATCGAGTAAAAATGACAACTCTGATTTTTCTAAAATGCTAATTGAGACTAGCTTTAGTCGTATGGTAGCCGGAATTAACCGAACAGTTGTTGGTAAAGTAAAACTGTCCCAAGTTTGTTTTCAACATGCAAAACCTAATTATGTGAGCGAATACGAACGCATATTTGAGGCCCCTATCTTATTTTCACAAAAAGAAAACAGTCTATCTTTCGCCGAAGAATTCTTACAGTCGCCTATGCTTAACCCTAAACCATACCTTCATAGAATACTCACAGAGCATGCTTTGAATTTGTTAAAAAAAACAAAAACAGCAATGACAACTACGGATCGCGTTAGGAGATATATTTATGAACAATTGCATATTGGACGTATTTCTGTTCAGCGTTGTGCAGAAACACTCGCTATAAGTAGGCAAACGTTATATCGAAAATTGCAACAAGAGAACACTAGTTACAAAGAAGTATTAGATGCCACTAGACATGCTTTGGCACTTGAATATCTAGCCCAAAAGAATAAAAGCATTATCGAAATATCTTTTTTGTTAGGTTTTTCAGAATCTAGTACTTTCAATAGAGCCTTTAAGCGCTGGGTTGGTAAAACACCAGGGCAAATAAAAAATGATATTAAGTCGCAGGCAAACAGTTCACGTAAATTAGCTATTGATTAACGGAACAATGACGAGATCAAAACTTTTAGTTTTTTATAACGAAAAAGTAATAACAGCAGCGTTAAGAAAAAGTAAAACAATGGCGAGAACATTTCAGATTTAACCGACCAATAAAAATGTACCGCAACCAATAAAATAATCAAGTAAGTAAAATTATGTAATTTTTGCCATTTTTGTCCCATATGAGTTTTTATGCGTTGGTGAGATGTTATCGCTAAAGCACTCAGCAGTACAAAAGCTAACATGCCAATAGTGATATAAGGACGTTCTATTACTTCATTTAAAAAAAGAGCCCAAGCGAACTGTAAATCAAACGCAAGGAAGTTAATAACATGAAAAAAAGCATAACTAAAACCATACAAGCCAAGCAAGCGTCTGACTTTCATTACAAAACCTTGTTTAAGGTTTTTAGCGATGGGAGAAACCATTAAGGTCAGTAATAATAAATTAAAGGCGCCAATGCCGGTAAAGTGAATCACTCGCTCAACGGGATCAGCCCCCAGTTCATCAATCAATGCTAGATAATATAAATTCAACAAGGGTAATATCGCCCCACAATGAATCACGATTTTTAGCAATAACACCTTTTGTTTATTTGCTAGTTTTAGCCTTTTAATTACCGAAATAATCACTAAAAATGTTTCCGTAAATTCATACCTTGGTATAAATGCGCAACGTGTTCGCCATAACCATTAAAAGGTAGAGTATCAATGCGATTTCGAGTAAACAAACCACCAGAAGTGATCCTGCGCTCACTGGCTTGACTCCATCTAGGGTGATCATGTTCAGGGTTTACATTGGCATAAAAACCATATTCTTTTGATGCAAGTTTGTTCCAAGTTGTAAGCGGTTTATGTTCTACTAACTTAATACTGACAATTGATTTAATACTTTTAAAGCCATATTTCCATGGTACAACTAAGCGAATTGGTGCCCCATTTTGTGGTGGCAGTGTTTTTCCATATAAACCTACGCTCATTAAAGTCAACGGATTCATGGCCTCATCCAGGCGTAAACCTTCAACGTACGGGTAATGAATACCACCACCTAAACGTCTGTCACTTTGTCCTGGCATTTGTTTTGGATCATGTAACGTTTCGAATAAAACATATTTCGCACGAGAGTTAGGTTGAACTTTCTGTAATAAACTCGCTAAAGAAAAGCCAACCCAAGGGATAACCATAGACCAAGCTTCTACGCAGCGTAAACGATAAATACGTTCTTCTAAGGGAAAAACTTTAGTTAGATCGTCATAATCTAAGGTTAAAGGTTTATCGCATTCACCTGAAATTGTTAACGTCCATGGGTCAACATTGAAATGTTGAGATAATTTTGCGGGTTGGTCTTTTTGGCTACCGAATTCATAAAAATTATTATGTGAGATAACTTTTCTTTCAGGCGTTAATATTTGCTTGTTTTCATTTGTATCTACAACATAATTTAAAGCTGATACTGTAAACTGTTCAGGCGATTCTTTACTAAACCAACCGGCATTAGCATTAGTGCTTGCGCTAGCTAATAACGCTCCAGCACCTAAAAACCCCATACCTTTTAATAGTTCACGCCTATTTAAGTAAACGTTTTCAGCTGTTACATCATTGTCTTTTAAATCATCACGATTAGGCGTTTTTATTAACATATATTTAAACCTAGTTCTTTACTACAGATATAAAACAGTAGATAGGATTAGGGGGCAATAAATTTCATCTGTGATACTTTTGTTATATTTACTTCGATAACCCAACTATTAACACGTTAATCATAGAATAAACCGAGTTCAGGTTAAGCATAAAAAAAGAGGTTCAACCTTGTGTTAAACCTCTCTTTATAAACATTGGACCACGATATTACTACCTAAAAAGCTACGCAGCTTTAGCGATACTTTGTAGGTGAGCAACAACATGACTTGATTCATATAACCATTGCACTTGGCCATCAGCCTGCTCTATGCGTAAGCAAGGCACTGTTCGCTTACCACCTTCACGAATAAGTTCTTCACGGTAGTCATTTTTACCACTGATAGTACGTAACTCTATTTTTAAACCTTCACGTTTAATACTACGGCGAACTTTGACGCAAAATGGACAGCTAGGTAATTGATATAAGCTGATTCCCAGCGTTTCTTCATCTAATTTAGTCTGCTCTATAAGCGCCCTTTTTGGCGATTTCGGCGAAAAAATAAAATTAATTAATAAAATTAATTGACCTATAGGCCATCGAATCATTGACATTAACATACAGCTCTCTTCTTAAATTGTTTCTAACTTGTTCTTAATATGCGCTTTTATTTACCTGAGAATAAAAAACGCCATATTTATTCAACACTTTTTTATTTAAAGTATTGTATTACGCGCGTATTCTATCACACTGAATCCCACACCTTGAAGTAAACGGCAATAAACTACCACATCAGATCATCAGGTATTTGATAGTCTGCATAAGGATCATCTTCATCGGTGGCTTCAGTGTCTACTTTATCGTTTTGTACTAAAATAATGCTCACATCCAATGTTGCTACTTTCTCAGCTGTTTCACTGGTAACAATATAAGTAATATCTTCATCACCTTCTTGTAAGCCACATAAAGCCAAGCGACCATTGACAAGCGCTTTATGAGTAACAGCATTAACCGATAATTTTTTAATTTTATTGGCAAAAGTATAATTATATTCACTCTCACCCCAAACATTTGTTATTTGATGATGCGATAAAATTTGCTTAATGCGCAACGCTTGTTCTTTTTTTGCAAGTTGCTTTCTCTTATTTTCATTTAACTCATTTTCTTTTACTTGTTTGTCGGCTTTATTTTTCGCTAAATCTTTTTTTACTTGTTCTTGCAAACTAGCACCATGGTCGACACCACTGCGCTTTTGCTTATTTTTTTTACGTGTATCGGCGTTAGCCTGCCGAGCTTTTTGTTTGGTGCTTAACCCTGCTTTTAATAATTGTTCTTGCAAAGACGCCATCTGAAAACCTTTATAAGGTGAATAAATAAATTCCCGCTATTTTAACCGAAAACAGGCGGTAGTTTCAATTTTTGCTTGTTGCCGTTATTTGAACGATAACCGAAGCAAAGTAACCTGAACTTCAAGTGAATTAATTTCCCCAATAACGCTATCTAAGCTGCTATGAGTGCTATTTTTCTACTAATAACTCTACCCATAAAACATTTTAACATTCGTTAAAAACGAGTAACTAACACTTAAAATCTCTTTTATTTTATTTTATTTCAAATAATTAACAAAATATTAGCTAAACCTCGGTAGTAATTTTTGACTTAGTTGACTTAAATGCGTTAATGTAGTTTTGCTACATTGTAAAAAGCAATGATTATTATTAATAACATCGATTAAATACAATAAGATAGGAACGAAGTATGTCTCAAGCAAGTGCACGCCACCTTTTAGTGGATACAGAAGAACAATGCTTAGCATTAAAAGCAGAAATTGAAGCAGGTAAAGACTTTGCAGTAGTTGCCAAAGAACACTCAAGTTGCCCTTCAAATGCTCAAGGCGGTGATTTAGGTAGTTTTGGCCCCGGTCAAATGGTACCTGAATTTGATAAAGTTGTTTTTTCTGCACCGATTAATGAAGTGCAAGGGCCAGTAAAAACACAGTTTGGTTATCACTTATTAGAAGTAACTGCTCGCAGCTAACTTAGAAAGAAAATTATATAGACAAAAAAGCCGCAATTTATTGCTGCTTTTTAAATGCGTTCAAGAGATTAATTTATAACGTTATGTATATGTTTCACTTTAAATTAAAGTACTCAACTGATAGCTATTTAACTATCTATCAATAAGCACTTTCGATACCTAAATGAGGTAATACATAACATCTTTACATAAATATGCCTTTCATCATCCAAAAGAACATAATTGATAAACCAGCGCCTACTGGTAAGGTAATTACCCAAGAAACAACAATATTACGCACTACACCTAAGTTAATTGCGGCAATACCACGTGCCATACCAACACCTAATACAGCACCAACTAAGGTTTGAGTTGTTGAGATAGGTAAACCTGCACCAGAAGCAATAACAACAGTACACGCTGCGGCGAGTTCAGCAGCAAAACCTCGACTTGGTGTTAAATGTGTAATACCGTGGCCAATAGTTGCGATAACTTTGTGACCAAAGATAGCTAAACCTGCCACTATACCAAAACCACCCAGAGGTAATATCCACCAAGCGATAGCTGATTTAGCTGCAATTTGACCATCATTTTCAACAATACTGACTACGGCTGCTAATGGGCCAATAGCGTTAGCAACATCGTTTGAGCCATGAGCAAAAGCCATACAACAAGCTGTTACTATCATTAAAACACCAAAAACTTTTTCAACATTTACATAGTGAGTTGTTCTGGCTGCTGTTTCATCAAACTTTAATCGCCCTATGAAAACTTTACCAATAATAGCAACAACAACAGCGGTAAGTGCCGCATAGATAAAACCATCCGCAGTGCCTATGTGTAAATCTAAATGTTTTAAACCTTTTTTAATCGTTACCAACGCTAAGACAAAGCCCGCTAAGAACATGTACAAAGGCACCCAACGTTTGGCTTGCTGTAAAGGTTTGTCTGTATCAAAAATCAACTTTTGTGCACTATTAAAGATAATAAAAGCAATAACACCTGAAATAAGCGGTGTGATAATCCAACTACCAACAATACCACCAACTTTGCTCCACTCTACAGCATCAGCACTGACACCAACGGCAGCAAAACCTACAATAGCGCCTACAATAGAATGTGTAGTAGAAACAGGCCAACCTAAAGCCGAAGCAACCAATAACCACGTTGCTGCAGCAAACAACGCTGAAATCATACCAAAGACAAGCAGTTCAGGAGAGTCAACAAAATAACTTGCGTCGATAATGCCTTTACGAATAGTTGACGTGACTTCACCACCCGCTAAATATGCACCCGCAAATTCAAAAACCATTGCAATAATAATGGCTTGTTTAATCGTTAGCGCGCCAGAGCCTACCGAAGTCCCCATGGCATTAGCAACATCGTTTGCACCTATGCCCCATGCCATAAAAAAACCAACAACCGCGGCAATAATAACTAAGGTTGACCCCGAGTTAAGTAAAATATCCATCAGTTAAACCTTATTTTCTAGCTAAAAGAATTTCTAAACGTGCGCCAACACGCTCAGCAAGATCGGCCAAATAACCAACCCAATCAATAATTTGATACAAAAACATTACATCAACGGGATTTAAATCCTTTTCAATGGCTAACAAATTTTTACGTAAAATAATTTGCATGCCATCCGTATCATCTTCAATTAAGTCCAGTTGATTAATCATTTTTTCAACTATATCAACTTCACGGCCACGAAAGCCCGTTTCTAACAAATCATCTAATTCATTAATGGCTTCAGCCGCTTTTTCTGT
>JAWSUX010000087.1:0-6572 GCA_033852215.1 Colwellia sp.
AACCTGGCTTACGCGATTCACCTTTAGCAACCCCAACTAACAAAGGTGTTTTAACTAATGCCAATTGACTAAAAAATTCTTCCGCCTTAGCTAATTGCCCTTTACCTCCATCAATAAAAACAATATCAGGCACACCTTCTAAATTGGCCTCTTTACTTTTCAGTTTGCTATAGCGCTTATTCAATGCAAAGGCCATAGCAGCATAATCATCGCCAGGGGTAATACCATGAACATTGTAACGGCGATAATCTGATTTCAGAGGGCCTTCTTGATTAAAAACAACATTTGAAGCAACAGTCTGTTGCCCCATGGTATGGCTGATATCAAAACATTCTATTCGATGAATACCCTGTTCTAATTCAAACACCTCATTTAAGGCTAAAAAACGCGCTTGCATTGATTCTTTATGGCTATTGCGAGTAACCAGTGCGTTTTCTGCATTAGTGCAGGCAAGTTTTAAATACTGCGCGCGTTCACTTCGGCTATTACTTGATATTTTAACATCATGCTCTGCCTGCGAAATTAAAAGTGAGAGTAATTCTTTTGATTGGGTTATTGATTCTTGAATAACAATTTCTTTTGGAATATTGCTTATATGCTCAATATTATCAAACGCTTTTGAATTTTCACTTCTTTGCACAACATTACTAAGATAATGCTGGCTAATAAAGGCTTGGAGTATCTCACTATCACATGTTTCACTAGGCACAACAGGAAAATAACTTTTACTGCCTAAAATTTTATGATCACGTATACAAAGCAGATGAATACAGGTTTGCGTTTTGAGCCGGTATAAACCAACAACATCCATTTCAGCAGCTAAACCACTAACAAACTGTTGCTGTTGAACTTTGCGCAATGTAGCAATTTGATCCCTATACTTTGCTGCTTGTTCAAACGCTAAGTCGATACTAGCTTTTTCCATGCGATCGACAAGTTGCTTAATAACCCCTGAGCTTTTTCCTTTTAAAAATAACTTTGCAAGAGTCACTTGTTCTTGATAATCCTCTTCACTTATTTTATCTACGCAAGGTGCTGAACAACGGCCTAATTGGTGCTGTAAACAAGGCCTAGAGCGCGCACGGTAATAACTATCTTCACATTGCCTAATAGGAAATAGTTTTTGCATTAAACGTAAGCTTTGCCATACAGCCCCCACGGTAGGAAAAGGTCCAAAATAGTCACCTTTAATACGTTTTCCCCCTCGGTGTAAGCCTAACTTTGGGTGTTTATGCGCAGTAATCAGTATGTAAGGGTAAGATTTATCATCACGTAATAAAATATTATATTTTGGCTGATATTTTTTTATATAATTATTTTCAAGGATCAGCGCTTCGCCTTCGGTATGAGTTACCGTGACATCTATAGCGCAAATTTGTGCAACCAAAGCCTTGGTTTTAACTGAATTAACATCTTGACGAAAATAGCTACTGAGACGATTTCTCAACTGTTTAGCTTTGCCGACGTAAATAACCACTTGCTTGTGATCATACATGCGATAAACGCCAGCTTTCTCAGTGACTACACGCAAAAAAGCATCACTATCAAAAAGCGATGCTTTGCTGGGGTCGTTGCTATTTATTTCCGTAAGAGAAGTAGTTTCAGACAAAACTAAAGTTTTTCTGTTTTTAACATGCCATGACGTATAGCTAAATGGGTTAACTCAACATCATTGCTTACCGAAAGTTTTTCAAACATGCGGTAACGATAACTATTGATAGTTTTAGTACTCAAATTTAGGTGTTCTGAAATATTAGGTACTTTATCCCCACGCGTTATCATGATCATGATTTGCAATTCTCGATCAGATAAAGCATTAAAAGGGTTTTCTTCTGCCGTCTTAAATTGGCTTAGTGCCATTTTTTGCGCAATATGGGAAGGAAGATAACGTTGGCCACTATTAACAGCACGTATGGCATTAACCATTTCATCTGGTCCAGATTCTTTGGTCAAGTAACCTGATGCACCCAGTTGCATAACTTTGGTAGGAAAAGGATCTTCGGTGTGAGCAGTTAATACAATAATATTAATATCGGGAGCGAAACGAAGGATTTTTTTAGTCGCTTCTAATCCCCCCATACCCGGCATATCCATATCCATTAAAACAATATCGGGTGTATTTTGACGACAATACTTAATTGCTTCTTCACCTGTTTCACATTCACCTACAACTTTGAGGCCTTTAACACTTGATAAAATCTTACTAATACCTGTACGAACTAAATGATGGTCATCAACCAATAAAACATTTATCACTAGAATCACCTTGAAGTATAAGAAGAATATTTTGAAAACGGTATATAGATAAAATATAAATTAATATTTACTTTTATAGTTTGTTATTTTTTAACCAACTATTTAACAACCCTATTTGGCCATTTTTATAAGCCGCATAAGTTAACCGTACAGCATTGCTTAGTATAACACTATCCGACCAATTAGTTTGCTCTGAAATCAGTTTGTAACACCGTTTGGCTTCAGGTGACATATAACCACGCATTTCTTGTAAACCACGCTCTTTTTGCTTATCTCGGTAGCGTTTTTGCTTTTCTGCATTAGTCATCGCTGTTTTCTTCGATGGCGGTTTGACTAGTTGATCTACATCGGACTCTATCTCTTTCATTACAACTCTATTAATTTTAACAACATTACTTAGCTGAGTGTCACTATAATTACGCATCTACCTTTTATAATCAAGCGTTGTTGTTAATTTGATTCTCATCATATTAATGTGTTTATTTTACTGCTTAGAGTTGTTTAGTGTACAAGTGTACGCTAAAGTAGCTTCCTAAATTTTATTATCGGATATCAGCTTAATTATGGCTATGCCACAACAAAACTCATACAGCAAAGAAGATTTAATCAAAGCAGGCACCGGGGAGTTATTTGGCGAAGGTAATTCGCAACTTCCCTCAGACAACATGCTGATGATGGATCGCATCATAACGATCAGTGAAGAAGGTGGTGAAAATGGTAAAGGTTATATTTTAGCCGAACTAGACATCACACCAGACCTTTGGTTTTTTGATTGTCACTTTAAAGGCGACCCTGTTATGCCTGGTTGTTTAGGTTTAGATGCTATGTGGCAATTAGTTGGTTTTTTCTTAGCATGGACTGGTGGTCCAGGTAAAGGCCGTGCTTTAGGTGTGGGCGAAGTGAAATTTACCGGACAAATATTACCAACGGCAAAAAAAGTTACCTTTAAAATTGACTTCAAACGTGTAATAAAACGTAAACTCTACATGGGCCTTGCTGATGGTAGTGTTAGTGTTGATGGCAGAGAAATTTATACTGCTAAAGATTTAAAAGTTGGATTATTTACCGATACCAGTAAATTTTAATCTCACACAGCTCTATGTAAGAAGAACATTTACAAAAAAAGCCCTGCAAGTCGCAGGGCTTTTTACTTTCAACGTTCCTAACATCCTGAAATATGTTTGCACATTTAGGGCTTATTAAGAACAATTAAAATATTACCTCGGTAAAATTAACTCAACAAATTATTCACTAGGCTGTAAATTACCGATATAAAAAAAGCACTATAAAGTGCTTTTCAACGGTTTACTTAAATTGATAATTTAGTTAATTATTAAGTCGTTCGTCTACGTAAACTAATTAAAGCGAGTAAAGATAATAAACCAAACAAACCAAAACTAGCGCCTTGACGTTCAACTTTATCTTCTTCTTTTTCTGGACAAACTTGGCCATCATCAGCTATTGGTTCAAGCACAACAGCACGTACGACATCTTCTTTTACAGGGTTATCATTCTCATCAACAACAAGTTTTCCCTTAGCATCGAATCGGTCTTCTTTAAAAATGGCGGTCGCAGAGATAACCCCCTCATCATTAATATCTCGTGCTTCAATAATAGTATAAGGAGAATCACAAGCAGTAAGATCATTTATATTACTAAAAATATCATTCTCACTGTCATAAATAAAAGCCGCTGTACGTCGTGGCTGACTGGTGCTTTCGTTATGTGTTTCTATTTCACCTTCGCCTACGATAAAACCATCATTATTCACCGCATAAGCTGTGCTGTCTGAGCTACCAAAAAAATCATCTGGCGTAATCATTTCCATCTCATCTTCACTTACACTAGTATCAACATAAAAAAACTTTTTAATGTCGCTGTTATTATAAATATAACCAACGGCTAAGCCATTATCATTGATATCAAGTGCTTGAGAATATATCTGATCAATAGTCGATATAGAGCGTTCATCAGCATGCTTTTGATTAAAATCAAAAGCATAGCCATTTTTAAACATTACAGCATAGGCCCCCCTCATCTTTTCAGCAACAGCAGGGCTGGTTACATTACCATCATCCCAACCGTCAGCATAACCAACAGCAACACCATTATTATTAATAGCTAAAGCCCTGCTTGAGAAGAAACGCTCATCATCTGGGTGTTGCGATTGGTTAGACTTATCGATCAATAAACCTAACCGTTTTGGAACGACTTCCCCGTTAGTATTTAACGTAGTCGAATACGCCACAATAGGGTACATACTAGTGCGGTTAATTTGCTCACAAATTTCAGGAGGCATTTTATCTAAAATTTCTGAGTCAGCACAACCGCCACTATCATCTTCAATAATATCTACAGTGTCCTGAATAAGCTCATAACTCATATGACCTACAGCAGTACCATTTTCATTTACATCTAATACGGCTGAAACTCCACCACCAAGCTTAGACTCTTCTGGTACTACTGGAAAAACGTTTACGCCATTATCAAAAGAAAAGAAACCGCGCTCTTCAAAATCACTTAACCAATAAGTTACTTCTACGTCTTGGCTTTCGTCATACTCAAGCTCCCCGTCAACCTCAATTTTTGTCTTTTCAGTAAACGCTTCGGGGAAATAAGGTGCTGTTGCACTACCATAAGTAATACCGCTGTCAGTAATTCCGGTAATAATATCAACGGTTGAACGAGTTAAGTCGGTATTTACAGTGCCGTCAAAGGTTTTATCAAATACTGGGAAGTCAGTTGTTATCTCACCTGCGCCTAAGTTAGTCATCGCGACAGTATCACCAACCTGTTGGTAATAAAAATTTTGACGTTTATCCTCTAAACGACTTTGCGTACTTACATTGGTTTTACGTTGTAAATATATGACAATCCAAGCAAGATCATTTGCGGTAGGATCGCCTGCAACCATAGCATCATAATTTTCTATCGCTTCTAAACCACGTGTATCATAATTTTTTTGATCATATATATCACCCAGTCCACTTTCAGCTAAAGCTTTGATTTCTTGAAAGTCATCGTCATCCAAATATTGATTTTGATCTTTATCTAGATATTGCACAGGAAAGTTATAAAGGTTAGTGCCTGAAATAGCCACCACACCGTTATTATTTTGCTGTTGGGCATAGGTATTTTTTAATTCACTAACAGCACCTTTATCGACTATTTTATAAGTCGCGGCTTGTACTGTGGCGACTAAACTTAAGCTTAATGCTGTGGTTATACCGACAGCGAGTATGTTTTTTACAAATTGCTTCATGTTACTTAACTCTTTATTAAGGAGGTTTTATTAATGACTATTTATTAGTGTTTTTTTATATTAACTGTGTTCATTTACGACTCATCTAATTCTTGCCATCTTGCGTAAACAGCTTCGAGCTTTGACTCTGTTTCTGTCAGCTGTTTCAATATTTTTTTAGTGACGTCTTCAGCTTTACTGAAAAAATCAGCAGCGTTAACCTGCTCTTGTAGTAAATCAATTTCTGTTTCTAATTCATCTATCTTTGCCGGTAAGGCTTCAAGTTCACGCGTTTCTTTAAATGACAATTTTTTCTTAACTGCAGCTTTATTCTCAACTTTTGCCTTTGGCTGCTCTTTTTTCTTAGCATTGTCCTGTGCAACATTAGCCATTGCTTGGCGTTGCGTCTCTTTCTGCGCTAAATAATCATCAACATCATCATAACCACCAACAATTTGGTTTATGTGACCAGTACCATCAAAATAGAGACACGTATTTACACAGTTATTAACGAAATCACGATCATGGCTGACTAAAAGAACGGTTCCAGCATAATTTGCAACAACTTCTTCAAGTAGCTCTAACGTTTCGATATCGAGATCGTTGGTCGGCTCATCGAGAATAAGTAAATTACTCGGGCGTAAAAATAACCTTGCAAGTAATAAACGGTTCTTTTCACCACCCGATAAAGCACGTACAGGCGTTCTGGCACGTTTGGGGCTAAAGAGAAAATCTTGCAAGTAACCAAGCACATGGCGAGATCTGCCATTAACCATGACTTCTTGTTTTCCTTCACCAACAATTTCTTGCACGGTTTGGTTTAAGTCAAGCGCTTCGCGATGTTGATCAAAATAAGCAACCTCTAAATTCACACCTGAACGCATTTCACCGCTAGTCTGCTTAAGCTTCTCCATAATAAGCTTAATTAAGGTTGATTTACCCGTACCATTGGCGCCAATAAAAGCTAAACGATCGTTACGTGAAATAAGTAAATTAAGTTTATTAATTATTACGTTATCATCAAAAGCGACCGTAACATCTTTTGCTTCAAAAACTAACTTGCCTGAACGATCAC
>JAWSUX010000088.1:0-10900 GCA_033852215.1 Colwellia sp.
GTGTTACTAAGTCTTCTAAAGTATCTAAACTGCCTTTAATGACTTGTTGGTCTTGATGACTACCTTTTCGAATAAGTGCTGCAGGTGTTGCAGCACTACGGCCAGCTTTAATTAATTGCTTGGTAATTATGGGTAAGCTTTTTATGCCCATATAAAAAACAACCGTTTGCTCAGCATCATTTAACGTTGACCAAGGTAAGTCTAATGCACCATTATCTTGCACATTACCGGTTATGAATGTGCAGCATCGAGCTACTTTCCTATGAGTGAGAGGAATGCCTGCATAACTCGTACAGGCTGATGCTGCTGTCATTCCTGGAACAATATGGCAAGCAATACCATGAGCTAACAAGAACTGTGCTTCTTCACTGCCTCGACCAAAAACGAAAGGGTCGCCACCTTTTAATCGTACAACTTTTTTAGCTCTTTTAGCGTAATCGACAAGTAATTGATTAATACCATCTTGCGGTACTCTATGATTTTCTTGTTTTTTCCCTACGTATATCTGCTCACAACCTTGAGGAATTAACGCCATAATTTCTTTACTGACTAAGCGGTCAAAAATAACGACTTCGGCTTGTTTTATAAAACGAAAAGCTTGTAAGGTTAATAAATCTGGATCGCCAGGACCAGCACCAACCAAGGCAACTTCACCGGCAATAAAAGGCTGTTTATGTGATGGTTGTGCTATTAAGGGAATGTTTTGTGCAATATGTTCCATAATATCTCTTAAAAAATTACGCTTATCTTTAGTATAAGGCAAAAAAAGTGCCACTGTTTTCTATAATGAAAACAGTGGCACTTTAAAAATGGTATAGCTATTTTAAATCAACGAATTTAACACGTTATTTAGCTAAGTCATCACCTAAGTGTGGGCGAATTTCTTTTAATACGTCTTTTAATATACGCGTATTACCAGCAACAATGTTACCTGATTTCGCATGGTTATGGCCGCCAACAAAGTCAGTCACCAAACCACCCGCTTCAATAATAAGTAATTCACCGGCAGCGGTATCCCAAGGTTTCAAGCCTATTTCGAAGAAACCATCATAACGACCCGCAGCAACATAAGCTAAATCTAATGACGCGCAACCCGCACGACGCAGATCTGAAGATTTAAGGAAAAGTGCTGAAAACATTGCCATGTAAGCATTGCTGTGTTGTTTTTGTTTGAATGGAAATCCAGTAGCTAAGATGGTACCGGCTAATTCTTTATTTTTATTTACTCGAATGCGAAAGCCGTTTAATTGTGCACCTTTACCGCGACTGGCTGTGAATAATTCACCACGAATAGGATCAAACACGACAGCTTGATCTAGTTTGCCTTTTACTTTTAAAGCAATAGAAACGGAAAAGTGTGGAATGCCTTTAATGAAGTTAGTCGTGCCGTCTAGCGGGTCGATGATCCATTGAAAATCATCATCTTTACCTTTTAATACTCCTGACTCTTCACCAATAATTGTGTGGTCAGGATATGATTTACGAATAGTTTCAATAATGGCTTCTTCAGCGTTGATATCAACACTGGTAACAAAATCATTTGTTCCTTTTGATTCTACTTCAACTTTATCAAGTTGCTCAAAAGAGCGAATAATAACTTTACCAGCTGTACGCGCAGCGCGCACGGCAATATTTAGCATCGGATGCATATATAGAGTACCTATTTGTAAATGATTTTTAAAAGAACGATTGATTCCAACATAGCAAAGCCTGGTGGAAATTGAGCGCGCAAAGTATAGCAAAAATAAATCTATTTAGGAATAGTTACCGAAAAACATTTGTACAGATAATAACCAGTACAAATGGAATTATTAAATTATTTAATAAAGGGTGATTTTTATATAGATAAAAATGTATTAATAAGGAGTATATGTTTAGAAAAAATGGCTAATTGATGATGATTTTTCAGAGGCATAAAGGTGATGTTTTATGTTAGAATGCTAGCCATCTAGATGGGCTATTGCCCTAGTTAGTCTTATATTGAGTAAAAAATGTCAGATACAGCCAAAGAGAATGCAACTAAGTCATTATTAGGACGAGTAAAAATCGTTTTAGTTAACACTTCCGATTGTCGAAATATAGGTAGTGCAGCACGTGCTATGAAAACCATGGGTTTAAGTCAACTTGTACTTGTTGACCCTGCGGAGATGCCAAATGGTCAAGCGCAAGCATTAGCTGCAGGTGCGACAGATGTTCTTGCTAATGCACAAGTTGTTAACACACTAAATGAAGCTATTGAAGGTTGTGGTTTAGTAGTAGGTACTAGCGCTCGTTCACGCACTTTACCTTGGCCGATGTTAGACCCTAGAGCGTGTGGTGAAAAATTAGTAACAGAATTAAATGAATATCCGGTAGCGTTAGTTTTTGGTCGTGAAAGTAGTGGTTTAACCAATGATGAATTACAACTTTGTCACTTTCATGTGCAAATTCCTGCTAACCCTGACTATAGCTCATTAAATTTAGCGATGGCTGTGCAAACACTAAGTTATGAAGTGCGTACAAGTTATTTATTGGCTCATGATCAAAATTTCCAAGAACGCAGTACGGGTAATGGCAATTTCATTGGTAAAACATCTTCAAATTCAACGAGTGAAGATGATGAACTTTACCCTGTTACGGAAGAAACGGAACGTTTTTATCAGCACTTTGAAAAAGCGTTAAAAGCAACAGGTTTCATTGTTGAAAGTCATCCTGGTCTTGTATTGACAAAACTAAGACGTTTGTTCAACAGAGCAAGACCTGATGTAAAAGAGATAAAAATGATGCGTGGTATTCTTGCCTCAATGGAAAGAACTGCGAAAAAATAGCTTCTGGCATAATCAAATATGCTTATTAACTTTATATAAAGGAAATACCTATGTTTAGTCGTATCAAAGAAGATATCAATAGTGTCTTTGATAGAGATCCCGCTGCTCGCACAAGTTTTGAAATTATTCTTAACTACCCTGGCATGCATGCTATTTGGATTCACCGACTAAGCCATAAACTTTGGTGTGCTAATTGGAAGTTATTAGCACGAGTGCTTTCTACTTTTTCTCGTTGGTTAACGGGCATTGAAATACACCCTGGCGCTAAGTTAGGTCGTCGTGTTTTTATCGATCATGGCATGGGTATCGTTATTGGGGAAACGGCAGAAATTGGCAATGATGTCACCCTATATCACGGCGTTACTTTAGGTGGCACTAGTTGGAAAGCTGGTAAACGTCACCCTACATTAGAAGATAATGTTGTGATAGGCGCTGGCGCACAAGTGTTGGGTCCTATAACGATAGGTAAGGGGGGGAAAGTAGGCTCTAATTCTGTCGTCGTAAAAGATTTGCCCGAAAATGCTACAGCAGTGGGTATTCCAGGAAGGATTGTTCCGGATAAAGAAACAACAAACGAAGACCAAAAAAGACAACAAGCCGCGCAACAATTTGGTTTTGATGCGTATGCCGTATCACACGATAATCCTGACCCTGTAGCTAAAGCGATTGGTCGATTACTTGACCATGTACATTTAATGGATGCAAGAGTAAGTGAATTATGCAAAGAAATAAATACCTTAGGTGGAGATGTATGCTCTAAAAATTTACCTGAATTAAGAGTTGGTGAATTTGTTGAAGATGAGCAAGCCGCTGCTAAGCGTCGTGAAGGTAAAATCGCCAGTTTTGATCCGGAAATTTAAATATACTAGAAAGTAATAGTTGACTTATTTAGTCAACTATTACTTTTCGTCGTTTAAAACATAGTGTATAATACTTGAGTAAAATAGAGGGGTATATATTTGACCTGTTTGGTTGGTTATATACTTGACTAGCATGTAAGGTTATGGAAAAATTGTCTCGTGCTTTTACTCTAGTTTAAGTAGACCGCTGAATATTTATCCTGATAACCGTATATTTTGAAATTTTATCCTAAAAATAACTTCTCTTAGAGGTAAAGTTTTTTTCGATAAAATAGTGAAACAGAGAACTGATTATGAAACTTACCTCTAAAGGTCGTTACGCTGTTACAGCTATGCTAGATGTGACTATTCATGCCGTACATGGACCTGTCTCTTTGGCCGATATATCGGAACGCCAAGGTATTTCTTTGTCTTACTTAGAACAACTTTTTTCTCGATTACGTAAACAAGGTTTAGTGACTAGTGTTCGTGGACCCGGTGGTGGATATCGATTAGGTCGATGTTCTGCTCAAATTGCAATCGCAGATGTTATTCGAGCCGTTAATGAAAGTGTTGATGCTACTAAATGTGCAGGTAAAGGCAATTGCCAAGATGGTGAGCAATGTTTAACACATTCGTTATGGGAAGGATTAAGTCAACGTATAGAAGACTTTTTACAAAACATTAGCTTATCTGAACTTGTGGCTAAAAATGACGTTAAGTCTGTAGCGAAACGACAAGATGACTTGCACTCAAATAACAGCAAAACCATTGCGTTGAACAGTGTAATTAACACAAAAAACATTATGCATGATTTTCAGTCGTAAGACGTTATCTCAATATAAAATAGCTTACGTAATATAAAGTTAATTAATTTGATATTAGTGAGCGAAAATTAAAACAGAATTTATTCGGATAATAGTTTTTATTAAGGACTGTTATTCAAGATTTACCATTGGAGAGAGTTAGCTAATGAAGCTTCCTATATATTTTGATTATTCAGCTACAACGCCTGTAGATAAACGTGTTGCAGAAAAAATGATGCAGTACATGACTACCGATGGTTTTTACGGTAACCCTGCGTCTCGTTCACACAAGTTCGGTTGGCAAGCTGAAGAGGCAGTAGATATTGCTCGTAATCAAGTCGCCGATTTGCTTAATGCTGATCCTCGTGAAATTGTTTTCACCTCAGGCGCGACTGAATCAAACAACCTGGCTATTAAAGGTGCTGCTAACTTTTATGATAAAAAAGGTAAACATATCATTACCTGTAAAACGGAACATAAAGCCGTTTTAGATACTTGCCGTGAATTAGAGCGCCAAGGTTTTGAAGTAACCTACTTAGATCCTGAAACTAATGGTTTGATTGACCTTAACAAACTTGCAGCAGCAATGCGTGATGACACTATTCTAGTGAGTATTATGCATGTGAATAATGAAATTGGTGTTATTCAAGATATTGCTGAAATAGGTGAAATGTGTCGCGCACGTAAAATTATTTTTCATGTTGATGCCGCACAAAGTGTAGGGAAAATTGAAATAGACATGCAGCAGTTAAAAGTTGATTTAATGTCAATATCTGCTCATAAGTTTTATGGTCCAAAAGGTATGGGCGCATTGTACGTCAGCCGCAAACCTCGTATTCGCCTTGAGGCGCAAATGCACGGTGGTGGCCATGAACGTGGCATGCGTAGTGGAACATTACCAACGCACCAAATCGTTGGTTTAGGTGAAGCTTGTCGTATTGCGAAAGAAGAAATTATACAAGACAGAATACATGTAACTGCAATGCGTGATCGCTTGTGGGCTGGTTTAAATGAAATGGAACAAGTCTTTGTTAACGGAGATTTTGATAATCGCTATCCGGGTAACTTAAATGTAAGTTTCAATTTTGTTGAAGGCGAGTCATTGATCATGGCGCTTAAAGACTTAGCCGTATCTTCTGGTTCAGCTTGTACTTCTGCGAGTTTAGAGCCTTCGTATGTTTTACGTGCATTAGGTTTGAATGACGAAATGGCACATAGCTCAATTCGTTTTAGCTTCGGCCGTTTTACTACGACAGAAGAAGTAGATTATGCAATAACACTGATTAAAAAATCAATTGGTCATTTACGTGATATGTCACCACTTTGGGAAATGTTCAAAGACGGTATTGATTTAGATTCAATTGAATGGGCTGCTCACTAGCATTCCAATAACAATTTTACTGATAAACATTCATTTTTGTTTGTCAGTTATTAGGAGAGAAATAATGGCTTATTCAGAAAAAGTAATTGATCACTATGAAAACCCTCGTAACGTTGGTTCAATGGATAAAAATGATCCACAAGTAGCAACAGGTATGGTTGGCGCACCCGCATGTGGTGACGTTATGAAGTTGCAACTTAAAATTAACGATGACGGTATTATTGAAGACGCTAAGTTCAAGACATACGGTTGTGGCTCTGCTATCGCATCAAGCTCATTGGTAACTGAATGGGTAAAAGGTAAATCAATTGATGAAGCGGGTAAAATTAAAAATACCGCAATTGCCGAAGAACTTGCTTTACCACCAGTAAAAATCCATTGTTCTATTTTAGCTGAAGATGCTATCAAAGCAGCAATTGAAGATTACCGCAGTAAAACTGCTTAGAAATCGGAGTTATTTATGAGTGTTACAATGACACCAGACGCTGCAGCTCGTGTTAAGTCATTTATTACTAATCGAGGCAAAGGCCTCGGTTTGCGTCTTGGTATTAAAACAACAGGATGTTCTGGTTTAGCTTATGTGATGGAATTTGTTGATGAGTTGAATGAAGATGATACGTTGTTTTCTATCTCTGACGTGAATATCATCATCGACGGAAAAAGCTTAGTTTACCTTGATGGCATAGAAGTCGATTTTGTTAAGGAAGGACTAAACGAAGGTTTTAAATTTACCAACCCTAACGCAAAAGGCGAATGTGGTTGTGGTGAAAGCTTTAACGTTTAAGAGTGTTTTGTGAGCGGCTTAATTTTAGGTCGTTCGCTGGAGTTGTTGTGAATTATTTTCAAATTTTTGGTTTTTCTGCTCAATTTGCACTTGATGTTAATCAGTTAGCGGAACTTTACCAAACACTGCAAAAAAAAGTGCATCCTGATAAGTTTGCTCATGCCTCAAGCCAAGATCAAATGGTTGCTGTTAAAAAATCAACCTTGATAAATGATGCTTACCAAACATTAAAAAACCCGTTGAAACGTGCTCAGTACTTGTTGGAATTACGAGAAAGCGATCAACCAAGCGAACAAGCTTCGTTTAGTGATAATAGCTTTTTGATGCGCCAAATGGAATTACATGAAATGCTTGACGATGTTAAGCATGCTGATGATATTGAAACTGCTGTTTTTGAGTTATCCCAAGTATTAGAGATTGGCTCCGCTGAGTTGTTTTCAGCAATGCATACGCAACTTGATGAAAACACCATTCAATCAAACTTGTTAGCGGGCGATAACTTAAGAAAATTAAAATTTTATAAAAAATTACAAGTAGATCTCGATAAACTCGAAGATCAACTTTTTGATGATTAATATTTTTGAATTAATGCAAAGTGCTACAAAAATAAAATAGCAGCAAAAAAGTGTTTTTTTATCAACAATGAAATATTATAGCCCCGTTAATCGTAACCTAATTTAAAAGAGTCTTAAAATGGCGTTATTACAAATAGCTGAACCCGGCCAAAGTACCGTTCCTCACGAGCATCGTCTTGCCGCAGGGATTGATTTAGGTACAACAAATTCCCTTATTGCCAGTGTTAAAAGTGGTTTGTCAGAAACGTTACTGGATAGCGAAGGGCGAGATATATTACCGTCAATTGTTAGCTATCAAGAAAATGACGTTTTAGTTGGTAATGATGCCCAAACACATTCGGTTAGCGATCCTGAAAACACGATTGTTTCAGCGAAACGCCTTATTGGTCGTTCGTTAGCTGATATCAGTAAAAAATACCCCTCATTGCCTTATACTTTTTCAGGTGATGATAATCACCCGAGTATCATCACGCGTACAGGTGAAGTAAACCCTGTGCAAGTGTCAGCTGAAATATTAAAAAATTTAAAAAACAGAGCTGAGAAAGCTTTGGGTGGCGAGCTTACGGGAGTGGTAATCACGGTACCCGCTTATTTTGATGACGCCCAACGTCATAGTACAAAAGATGCGGCTAAATTGGCGAGTTTAAACGTATTGCGTTTACTTAACGAACCTACAGCTGCTGCTGTTGCTTATGGTTTAGACAGTGGTAAGGACGGTGTTATTGCCGTTTATGATTTAGGCGGTGGAACATTTGATATTTCTGTATTACGTTTAAATAAAGGTGTTTTTGAAGTATTAGCTACGGGTGGTGATTCAGCGCTTGGTGGAGATGATTTTGACAACCTGTTAGTTGACCATATTATCGAACAGAGTGGTTTGCAACGTCCATTATCCGCAACATTAGAACGTCAATTATTACAACAAGCCTGTCGCGTTAAAGAGCAACTTACTGAGAACTCAGTCACTTCTTTCTCTTTAACATTAGAAAACGGTGATGAAAAAAATGGCGAAGTTAATCGTGATACCTTTGAATCATTAATCACGGCGTTAGTCACTAAAACGTTACGTGCATGTCGTCGCGCTTTAAAAGATGCTGAAATTACCATTGATGAAGTTATTGAAGTTGTCATGGTCGGCGGTTCAACGCGTGTACCACTAGTACGTCAACAAGTTGAAAAACACTTTAATCGTCAGCCATTAACCTCGATTGACCCAGACAAAGTAGTCGCGATAGGCGCGGCTATTCAAGCAGATATACTGGCGGGCAATAAACCCGACAGCGATATTTTATTGCTTGACGTTATTCCCTTATCGCTTGGTTTAGAAACGATGGGCGGTTTGGTTGAAAAAGTTATTTCAAGAAATACCACCATTCCTGTAGCGAAAGCGCAAGAATTTACCACCTTTAAAGATGGTCAAACAGCAATGGCCGTTCATGTATTACAAGGTGAACGTGAACTTGTTGAAGATTGTCGTTCGTTGGCGCGTTTCGAATTGCGTGGTATTCCCGCGATGACCGCTGGTGCGGCACATATACGTGTAACCTTCAAAGTAGATGCTGACGGGTTACTCGAAGTATCAGCAATGGAAAAGTCAACAGGCGTAGAAACCAGTATTACCGTAAAACCATCGTTTGGTTTAGAAGAGCAAGAAATTACTAAAATGCTGATGGATTCAATGAACAATGCCGAACAAGATATTCAAGCGCGTATGCTTAAAGAGCAACAAGTTGAAGCATCTCGTGTGATTGAATCAGTGCAATCAGCGCTTGCCAATGACGGTAAATTATTAAACGAAAATGAAGTTAACACAATTAATAATGCAATAAGCGCTTTAGCGAAAATTGCCCAAAGTACGGTTGCTGACGATATTGAAGCAGCCATTGAAACATTAAATGAAAGCACTGCAATTTTTGCTGAACGCCGTATGGATTCCTCTATAAAAACGGCATTGGCAGGACATTCAGTAAACGAAATTTAAGACCTTTTAGGAGCTAAGAAAACATGGCGAAAATTATATTCCTTCCTAACGAAGACTTATGCCCAGACGGCGCTGTAGTAGAAGCAGAAAAAGGTGAAAGTGTATTAAACGTTGCGCTACGTAATGATATTGGTGTAGAGCACGCTTGTGAAAAAGTATGTGCCTGTACAACGTGCCATATGATTATACGTGAAGGTTTTGATTCAATTGCAGAATCTGATGAGCTTGAAGACGATATGCTTGATAGAGCTTGGGGTTTAGAGCCCGATTCACGTTTAGGCTGTCAAGCGATCGTGGGCGATGAAGATTTAGTTGTTGAAATACCTAAATATACAGTGAATATGGTTTCTGAGAATCACTAAGTCGTAGTTTGTTTATTGTTTCAAAAAGGGGGATAGCAGTAATGTTATTACCCTTTTTTGATCAATAGTAATGTCATATTCTATGGTACTTTGAGTTTTACACTAACATGATTGTACATGAAATGGATTGGCTCTAGCCCGTCGTCGATTACTTATTTCGCTACCATTTATGTCAGGTTTATTTACACATTAGTAGCAACTAAAACTTAACATTACATAATTATTAAGTAATACATTACTTTACGTATTTGGTTCGAATTATGCTTCATTATTTTTGTCTCATAAAATTTGGAGTTAGTTCAATGAACAGAATAAACTGTAAATATTTGCTTTTAATTGCTGTTTTGATGTCACATACAGCCATGGCAACACTCATAAATATTGATTTTGGTAATCAGTATGCAACACCTGATTCTACGTATGGAGCCGCAGCTGCTCAGTTGGGGGTATGGAACAACGTTAGTTCTTTCTCACCAGTTTCATTAGCCGATACATCAGGGTTTTTTATCCCTGGGTTGAGTATAGATTTAGGAGGTAGTCTCACGTGTGAAGGTGTGGCTTGTGGATACACCACTGATACAAGTCCATTATTACTTAAAGACAATTTTTTTGGGAGTCATGGCCAGACTTGGTCACTCTTAATATCTGGATTGTCGGATGGCCTCTATGACATTTACTACTATGCACCAAGCAATACAGCTGTTTCGACAGGAAATTTTACGATAAATGGTGTTAGTCAAACATCCGTGCTTGGGGTCGCTAATGCAGCTGGGTTTGTTCTCGGATCAACGCACGGGGTCGCCGAAGGAATTTCGGTATTAGGAGGAACAATGAACATAGTTTCAACAAGTACCGTGTCTTATCGAGGATTGGCTGGCTTGCAGTTGGTTTCTCGAACAGCTGTACCAGAGCCGAGCACTCTTGCGCTACTAATCTTTTGTTTTGCTGGAATTAAGCTATCGAGGTATAGACAGAAAACTTGAGTCGAGGAGGTTAATTAAAATCCAGGTGAAACCTGAGAGAATCTCCGTTTAAACCCTCAGAATCAAATAGGAAGGTTAATAATATTGAACTATTATTAACTTTTTTTGATACTGAACTTGATTTTTATTCACTACAGGTAACCTCAATTGGCTTTATATTAACTATAGAGCATTACATGGCACGGTAGCTGAGGCTCATGGGTAACCATCAACTTTTGTCCTAAAGTGACCATACCATCAATATGGTTTCTGAAAATCATTAACATATAGGTTGTTAGTTGTTTATAAAAAGGTAATAACATTAGGTGTTATTGCCTTTTTTTATTTTGTTTCATTATTTTTTACGGTTATTTATCCATTCTTTTAACTCTGCAATTGGCAT